>DQOE01000359.1 GCA_015658765.1 Verrucomicrobiota bacterium
CATCTTTTTCTGGCTGGGACTCATCTCGGCCATCGGCCTGATGGCATCGAGTTTTCTTTCCTTCCCCGTGGCCACCTTCATGTCGCTTGGCATTTTGCTGATCTCGGCATCGACCGGGACGCTCGAGCAGATCATCGACGAGGGCGGCATCACCGGGATCAACCACGAGACCGGCAAGAAGGACGAATCATCGATGCTCGACGCCGCCGCCATCTTTTTTGCCGGCGGAGCGGTAACAATCACCACGTCGATTTGGGGCTACTCGCCAGTGGACAGCCTCAGCGACGGGCGCACGATCAAGTGGACCACGCTGCTCTCCGCCTTCGTTTGGATCATTCTGGTCATGGGCGGGCTGGTGATGGCCGTCGGCGCGTACATGTTCCATCGCAACGAACTGGCGCTCCCGAATCCCACTGCCTCGATGAATTGACACGGCATGAGACTCCACGGCAAAGCGTTCAAGTTCGTCATGGCCCTCCTGGCCTTGGCCTTCCTGTTTGCCGTCCACTTCAGCCAGCGCAGGATGAACCAGTTCCGCGCGGAGAAAAAACTGACACACACCGAGCAGATCGAGAATCTGCCGCCGTCGCTCGCCTTCACCACCGTCGTGTTGGGCGGCTTTCGCGGGCTGATCGCCAACGTCCTCTGGGTGCGCGCCGTGCAGATGCAGGAGGACGGCAAGTTCTTCGAGATGGCGCAGCTGGGCGACTGGATCACCAAGCTGCAGCCGCACGCCGACCATGTCTGGCGCGTCACGGCGTGGAACATGTCATACAACATCTCGGTGAAGTTCGACGGTATCAAGACGCCGCACGTGCGCTGGCACTGGGTCAAGCGCGGAATCGAGCTGATCCGTGACGGGGGGTTGAAATACAATCCGCACAGCGCCCACCTTTACCACGAGCTGGCGTGGCACTTTCAGCACAAGGTCGGCCACAATCTCGACGATGCGCACCGGTACTACAAAAGCGCGTGGTGCATGGAGATGATGCACGACCCCGGCCCCGACGGTCGCCGTGGCACCGAGGACGACATATTCGACGGCGGCGTCATCGGCACGCGGCGCGACGGCTATCTTGATTTGCTCGATCCACAGACCGATCAGGACCGGCGACGTCTCAAGCGTCTCGTTGAAGAGTTCAAAATGACGCCTGAGAAAATGAAGGCCGTTGACGACTTGTGGGGGCCGCTTGAGTGGCGGCTGCCTGATGCTCACGCCATCTACTGGGCGCAGCAGGGCATCGAGGATGTCACCGGGCGGTTCGACTTGGACGCCGACGGCGTCCTCAACCTTGACGAGGAAAAAGCCGCCGGAGGCGACTTCCTCAAGCTGCGCCGGATTATTTACCAGGCATTTCAACAGGCATACATGCAGGGTCGACTGGTCTCTGCACCGCCGAGGTTCAATTACGGTTATAATGGCGACCTGGTCGATCGCGTGAATCAAGCGTACGAGACGCAAATGCAGGCCAAGCGAGATGAGGACGCCGCC
Organism: Verrucomicrobiota bacterium; assembly: GCA_015658765.1. GTDB lineage: Bacteria > Verrucomicrobiota > Verrucomicrobiia > Limisphaerales > UBA1096 > UBA1096. The sequence goes on from DQOE01000359.1 coordinate 1,493, forward strand.
TCCAACACCGACACTGGCCTGGCCGAACACATGAGCACCGGTCACAAGAACTTCCTGCGCAGCGCCGTCTATTACCTATACCTGCACAATCGCATGGACGACGCAGCCAAGTGGTACAAGTACATGGTCGACCTGTATCCCCAGTCCATCCCGGTCCCGGGCCTGAGCCTTGACGAGTACTGTGTCTCCCGCGTGCAGGAGGATGCCGGCGAAACCGACCACAACCAGACCAAGGCCGTCATCGGTGGACTGCTGCTGCAGGCATTCCAGTACGCCGCGAACGGCGAGGATGACCAGTTTGTCGGTCACAAGTCGCTCGCCATAAAGTTCCACAATCGCTTCGAGAGGGAGATAGGCATCAGCACCAATCGTGTCGGCCTGCCACCATTTAAGGAGCTCGAGCGCCAAGTTCTCGAGGACCTGTTTCGGCCCAACAGCTACATGATGCATCCGGTGCTGCTCGAGCAGCTTCGCCTCGTGCTCAAGCTGCCGGAGGAGTACGGCAAAAACCTCGAGCCGTTCCCCGATCCGCAGCAGCCGGTCGAAGGTCCCGCCCCGGAGCCGGTTCCCGAGGGTTGACCTTCCCGCTTGGCCAAGCGGCTCCGCATTTCGGAATTGGACTCGCCGGAAACGGGGGCTAGTCTCCGACTTCAACCCGGTCGCAATGCCAACGAGACTCTCAATCCTTTCCGCCCTGTTGCTTGGCCTGCAACTGTGCGCGCTTGGCCAGACGGCGCAGTCGTCGTCGTCCGGTTGGTTCGCTATCCGCGTGGTGGACGCCGAGACCGGCCGAGGCGTCCCGCTGGTCGAGCTCGAGACCGTCAACCACCTGCGCTTTTACACCGACAGCAACGGCACCGTGGCGTTTCGCGAGCCGGGCCTCATGGGTCGGGAGATTTTCTTCCACGTCCGAAGCCACGGCTACGAGTATCCCAAGGACGGCTTCGGCTATCGCGGTGTGCGGTTGAAAACCACGCCTGGCACCGAGGCGGTGCTGAAGCTTAAGCGCCTCAACATCGCCGAGCGGTTGTACCGCGTGACCGGCGCCGGCATTTATCGCGACAGCCGCTTGCTGGGCCGGAGCGCGCCGATTGAACAGCCGCTGCTCAACGGTATGGTGTTCGGCTCAGACAGTGTGGTGACTGCGGTTTACCGGGGAAAACTCCACTGGTTTTGGGGAGACACCAATCGGCCTTCGTATCCACTGGGCAACTTCCACGTGCCTTTCGCCACCTCGCTGCTTCCCGGCCAGGGCGGGCTCGACCCCGGCCTCGGCGTGAACCTCACCTACGCTGTCGGCGAAAACGGCTTTGCCAAGGAAGCCGCCAAAATGCCGGGCAAGGGGCCGACCTGGATCGACGGGCTGGTGGTGTTACCGGACAAAAACCAGCGGCCTCGGTTGCTGGCACAGTACGTGAAAATCAAGGCACCCTTGACGGTTTATGAGCGCGGCGTGGTGCAGTTTAACGACGAGCGGCAACAGTTCGGCCACCGAGCGACGTTCTCGAAAGCCGTGCCGCTCTACCCCCACGGACATCCGTTTTTGAACCGCGGTGCCGATGGTCAGGAGTACGTTTACTTTGCCGGCGGGATGCCGTTGGTGCGCGTCCGTGCAAGCCTTGCCAGCTACCTCGCCCCATCCCAGTATGAGACCTATACCTTTCTTCCGGCTGGCTCCGGGAGCGATGTGCAGCGAAATCCCGACGGCAGTTTAAAATTCGAATGGCGTGGAGGTCAGCCCAAGCTGGATCTCAAGCAGGTGAACAAACTGATCGCCGAAAAGAGAATCCGCGCCGGCGAGTCCCCCGTCCACTTGATCGACATCGAAACGGGCAAACCGGTGCTGACCCAGCACGGCTCGGTTTATTGGAACGATCATCGACAACGCTGGGTCATGATTATATCGCAGTCGTTCGGCTCGTCGATGCTTGGCGAGATCTGGTTTGCCGAGGCCTCTCGCCCGGAAGGCCCCTGGGTCTACGCCCGGAAGATCGTCACGCACGACGATTACAGTTTCTACAATCCCAAGCAGCATCCCTACTTCGCCAAGGACGGCGGACGTACCCTTTTTTTTGAGGCCACCTACACGTCCACCTTCTCGGGCAACAAACACCCGACGCCACTGTACGACTACAACCAAGTCATGTATCGCCTGCAACTCGACGACCCCCGGCTGAACCTCCCGGTTCCGGTTTACGAGCGGCCGGGCGATACCGGGTCAACCTGGTCGACAGTGCGTCACGGCAACGCTGCCCCCCGCTTCTTCGCCCTGCCCAAGCCGGCCGAAGGGACGGTCCCGATCGGTTGGGACGAAAAAACCGGCCGCCTCGTGCGCTTGGCCAAGGCCGCCGATGCCCTCTTCCACGCCGCCGCCGATCCCGCCGCG
>DQOE01000184.1 GCA_015658765.1 Verrucomicrobiota bacterium
ATGCTGTTCATCCTGTTCGACATCGAGGTGGTGTTCCTCTACCCGTGGGCGGTGGTTTACAAAGACATGCTCAGCGACCCGGCCTCGGCGAACCTCATCTTCGGCACGATGGTTTCGTTCCTTGGCATTCTGTTCATCGGCTACATTTACGCCATCAAGAGGAATGCGTTCGACTGGAATAGCTGACCGCGCCCGGCGCTTGGCCAACCGCTCTCCCAAGCCGTGAAATCCCCCATCCATTTTGGCACCTCCGGCTGGCGCGGGCTGATCGCCCGTGACTTCACGTTTGAACATCTCCGACTGGCCGCCCAAGGGCTAGCCCTCACGCTGAAGTCGGAGTTGCGCCGCAAAAACTCACCGATCCACGGCAAGCGCCCGCTGGTGGTCATCGGCCACGACACGCGGTTTTTAGGACGCGAATTCGCTCTGGGCACGGCGGAGATTTTGCAGCAGGCCGGCCTCGAGCCGCTGCTGACGAATCGCGACGCGCCGACGCCGGTGATCGCCTTCAGCATCCGTCACAAAAAAGCCATCGGCGGCGTAAACATCACTGCCAGCCACAATCCGTTTGGCTACTCGGGTTTCAAGTTTTCGATGCCGAACGGTGCCGGAGCCCCGCCGGAGTTCACCGGAAAAATCGAGGCACACGCAAAGAAACTTTTAGCCAAGGGTTGGCAACCGAAGACCGCCGTGATAGGCACGTTTAGTTGCCCGGAATTCGACCCTGCCCCGGCGTACCTCCGGCGCATCCGCAAACTGGTTGACCTGCAAGCCATCGGCAAAGCCAAGCTGCGCATCGCCGTCGAGCTGATGCACGGCACCGGGCGGGGCTACCTCGACACGCTGCTCGAGGAGGCCGGTTCGAAGGTCACCTGTTTTCACGAAAACTTGAACCCGCTTTTCGGCGGCGGCTCGCCCGAGCCGAACGAATCCGGCATGGCCGAGGCGGCCCGGTTCGTGCGCAGCGGCCAAGCCGATCTTGCGCTGGGCCTCGACGGCGACGCCGACCGCTTCGGCATCGTCGATCGCGACGGCACCTGGCTCACGCCGAACCAGGTGCTCGCGCTGGCGCTGTATCACCTCCGCAAAAATCGCGGCATCAAGGGTGCGGTCGTCCGCACCGTGCCGACGAGTCATCAGGTCGATGCCGTGGCCGAACTGCTCGGCGTGAAAGTTCACGAGACGCCGGTCGGCTTCAAGCACATCGGCGCGTTGATGGAGAGCGAGCCGATCATCGTCGGCGGCGAGGAGTCCGGCGGCCTGAGCATCCGCGGCCACATCCCGGAGAAGGACGGCGTGCTCGCCTGCCTGTTGATGGCCGAGTTGGTCGCGATGGAGGGCAAGCCGCTGGGCCGCATCCTGCGCGAACTCGAGAGGCAAACCGGCGAGTTTCACACCGACCGAATCAACATCGCCGTGCCGCCCGCCGAGAAGGCGGCCATCCTGCGCAAACTTGCCGGTGGCTTCGACAAAATCGGCCGGTTCGCCGTGCAGCAATTCATCACCACCGACGGCTTCAAGTTCCTGCTGCCGGACAACGAGTGGGTGGCGTTCCGCGCGAGCGGCACCGAGCCGGTGATCCGCTGCTACCTTGAGGCCAAAAGCACGGCGCACTTGAAAAAACTCAAGTCGGCCTGCCGCAAAATCCTCACCGGCAAATAAACGATGAATACCGCCACCGCCGAACCGCTGACAGTTGCCAAGATTCTCGAGTCAGTCGCCGGTTGGCTTTGGGGGATGCCTCTGCTGGTTCTGCTGATTGGCGGTGGGCTGTTTTTCATGGTTTACTCGCGGTTCGCGCCGTTTTTGCACCTTTGGCACAGCATCCAGATATTGCGCGGCAAGTACAGCGACCCAAACGATCCCGGCGAGATCAACCACTTTCAGGCGTTGTGCAGCGCCCTCTCCGGCACGGTCGGCATGGGCAATATCGGCGGCGTCGCGGTGGCGGTGACCACCGGCGGGCCGGGCGCGCTGTTTTGGATGTGGGTCTGCGCGCTGGTCGGCATGGCGACCAAGTTTTTCACGTGCAGTCTCGCGGTGATGTATCGCGGCCGTGACGCCCAAGGCCAAGTGCAGGGCGGGCCGATGTATTTCATCGTCGAGGGACTCGGCGCGAAGTGGAAACCACTTGCGATGGCGTTTTGTTTTTTTGGCGTGTTCGGCTGTCTGCCGTTGTTCTCTTCCAACCAACTCACCGCCTTCGTCGTCGAGATGTTTTTCAAGCCGAACGATTGGTTTGTCGGCGCGGACAAAAACGTCACCGCGCTTGGCCAAGGGCTGTTCGGCGCGGCGATGGCGCTCTTCGTTGGCACGGTGATTTTTGGCGGCATCAAGCGAATCGGCAAAGTCGCCGCCCGGTTGGTTCCGTTCATGGTGCTGCTCTACGGCGGCTGCGCGCTGGTGATCCTATTCACGCACGCCGCCCAGGTGCCGGAGTCGATCGCGCTGATTTTCCGCGACGCCTTCACCGGCGACGCGGTTGCCGGCGGCGTGCTCGGCGCGGTGATCTCGACCGGCGTGCGGCGCGCAGCATTCTCGAACGAGGCCGGCATGGGCACAGAAGCCATGGCGCATGGCGCAGCTAAAACCAAGGAACCGATTCGCGAGGGCTTGGTGGCGATGCTCGGCCCGATGATCGACACGCTGATTGTCTGCACCATCACCGGATTGATCATCCTCAGCACCGGCGTTTGGGAAAGCACCGGCGATAACCCGGACGGCGTGTTGCTCACCGCCGAGGCGTTCACGAAAGGCATCCCGGTCGCCGGCCCGTATCTGTTGTTGGTCTGCGTGCTGTGCTTCAGTTTTTCGTCGATGATCGGCTTTTCGTATTACGTGACCA
>DQOE01000375.1 GCA_015658765.1 Verrucomicrobiota bacterium
ATCGCCCGCCAACGGAAAACCGATGTGCTTGAAGTGCACGCGAATCTGGTGTGTCCGCCCCGTGAACAGCGTTGCCTCAACGAGCGTGCAATTGGCCAGGCGCTCGACCACGCGCCAGCCGGTGCGGGCGTTGCGGCTCGCGCCGGGCTGCACCGACATCAGTTTGCGGTTTACGGGATGCCGCGCGATCGGCGCGTCGATTTCGCCCTCATCGTTGGCCAGCCGGCCGCAGACGATCGCGTGATACCGCTTGTCCACCTCGCGCTCCTTGAACTGCGCGGCCAGGCCAAGATGCGCCGCGTCGTTCTTGGCGGCGACGAGGCAGCCGGTCGTGTCCATGTCCAGCCGGTGCACGATGCCCGGGCGCACCACGCCGCCGATGCCGCTCAGGCTCCCGGCGCAGTGGTGCAGCAGCGCGTTGACGAGCGTGCCGCCCTCGTGCCCGTGGCCGGGATGGGTCGGCATGCCGGCCGGCTTGTTGACGACGACGAGGTCGTCATCCTCGAATAAAATATCGAGCGACAAATCCTCCGGCTTGGCCTCGAGTTCCCTCGGCACCAGCCAGGTGACCTCAACCGTCTGGCCGGCGACGGGGTGCTGCGTCGGCTTGGCCGGTTTGCCATCGACGAGAATGCAGCCCTCGCGCATGAGCCGCTGGATGCCGCCGCGCGAGATGTGCGGCAGCCTCGTCGTGAGATACCGGTCGAGCCGCTCGCTGGCGAGCGTCTCATCGATCGTCACCACCGTCGGCTCCGGTGCGGCCTCGCCAGTTGAAAGTTCCTCGTCCACGTCGCTGAGCCAAGTTGCCGACAACCCCCGCCCCGACACAAGCCAAAGCCGCAAGTGATCATTGCGCTTGGCCAAGGGCGGCGGTAGCTTCGCGGGCGTGAAAACCAAGGCGGCTGTTCTTCGGCAAATGGAGTTGCCACGCCCGTATGCGGAGTCGCGCCCGCTCTCGGTCGAGGAGGTGGATCTCGACGGCCCCGGCGAAAATGAGGTGCTCGTGCAGGTGGCCGGTGCGGGGTTGTGCCACTCCGACTTGTCGGTGATCAACGGCTCGCGCCCGCGCCCGGTGCCGATGGTGATGGGGCACGAGGCGGCCGGGATCGTCCGCGACGTTGGCCCCGGGGTGAAGGGGCTTGCGCCGGACGATCACGTGGTGTTTTCGTTCGTGCCGTGCTGCGGTGGATGCCCGATGTGTGCCGTGGGCCGGGCGCCGCTTTGCGAGCCGGCCTACGAGGCGGCGGTCGCCGGCCGGTTGCTGCACGGCGGGCGACGTTTCAGCGTGAGCGGCGGCGGGGAGGTCAACCACCACCAGGGCGTGTCCGGTTATTCGGAGTTCACCGTGGCCGCGCCGGAGTCACTGATAAAAATTGACAAGTCGTATTCGCTCGAGATGGCGGCGCTGTTTGGCTGCGCGGTCATGACCGGCGTCGGCGCGGTGGTGAACACGGCCAAGGTGCAGCCCGGCACGTCGACTGCCATCTTCGGCTTGGGTGGCGTGGGGCTGAGCGTGGTGCTTGGGCTGAGGCTCGCCGGCGCGTACCCGATCATTGCCATCGACCGATTGGAGAACAAACTGGCCCTGGCCAAGGAGGCCGGCGCGACGCATGTGATCAACGCTGCCGAGGCCGACCCGGTGATGGCGCTGCGGGACATGACCGGCGGCGGGGCGGCGGATGTGTTCGAGGCGGTCGGCAGTGAGAAGGTGCTCGCCCAGGCGTACGCCGCCACGCGCAAGGGCGGTCGCACGATTACGGTTGGGCTGCCTGACCCGGCGCGCGAGTTGACGATCCCGGCGTTGTCGCTCGTTGCCGAGGAACGTCAACTCATGGGCTCGTACATGGGTTCGTGCGTGCCCAAGCGCGACATACCGCGCTTCATGCGACTCTACGCCGAGGGCCGGTTGCCGGTGGATGTTTTGAACAGCCGCTTCATCGAGCTCGAGCAGGTCAACGAAAGTTTCGACGCCCTCGCCCAAGGCGAAGTCGCCCGGCAAATCATCAAGTTTGATATTTAACCAGCCATGAAAAAAATCATTCCAATAATGGCTGCGTTGCTCGCCCCATTGGCGTTGCTGGCGCAGGAGAAAAAAGGGCCATACGAGAGCGGCTTCGAGTTGCCTGGTTCGCGTGCCGAGGTTTACAAGACGATCGGCGACGTGAAATTGAAGATTTATATTTACGAGCCGAAAGGACACAAGGCCGGCGCCAAGCGGCCGGCGATCGTATTCTTTTTTGGTGGCGGTTGGAGGGGTGGCACACCAAGGCAGTTCCTGGAGCACTGCCGTTATCTGGCCTCGAAGGGGATGGTGGCGATGACGGCCGACTATCGTGTTTCCAGTCGGCAGGGCACCAAGCCAGTCCACTGCGTGCGTGACGGCAAATCGGCGGTGCGCTGGATTCGCCAAAACGCCGACCGACTCGGCATCGACCCGGATCGTGTCGCGGCCGGCGGCGGCTCGGCCGGGGGTCACGTCGCCGCCTGCACCGGCACGCTGCCCAAGCACGACGAGCCGGGCGAGGATGCCAAGGTCAGTTCCGTCCCCAACGCGATGGTACTGTTCAATCCGGTCCTCATCACCGCCGAGGCAGAGGGGCTGAAAACATTCGGCGGCGACCGACTGGAGAAACTGAAGGCGCGACTCGGGGTGGAGGACCCGAAAACGATGTCACCCTATCACAACATTCGAAAGGGCCTGCCGCCTACCCTGGTCCTTCACGGCAAGGGCGACACGACGGTGCCGTACTCGACCGCCGAGGCGTACGTGAAGCAGGCCGCCAAAACCGGCTTGCGAGCGGAGTTGGCAGGTTATGAAGACATGCCGCACGGCTTCTTCAATTTTGGTCGCCGCGACAACAAAATGTTCCTTGCCACCGTCACGCGCATGCACGAGTTCCTCAGCTCACTCGGCTACGTGAAAGGCAAGCCAACGGTCGAGAGACACCTCAAGCGTCTGGCTGGGCGGAAGTAACCTGCCTTGAGCGCCGAGCCGAAAAAGTTGGGGTTGATGGTGTCGGTGGCGCCGGATGCCCCCGGTTTTGACCAGGCTCTCGAATTGGCAACCAAGGCGCTTGGTGAAGGGGAGAAGGTTTACCTCTACTGCATTGATGATGCGGTGCCGGGCATCGGCGATCCGCGCCTGGCCAAGCTGCGGGCCGACGGGCTGAACCTGTTCGGCTGCGCGTACAGCATGCGCCAGCGCAAACTGCCGCTCGACGACTCGGCCGTGTTCTCCGGCCTCTCGGTGCTGAGCGACATCATGGCCGACACCGACCGCTTCGAGAGTTTCAACTGACGCCTGGCCAGGCGCGCTCAACCGGGGAC
>DQOE01000027.1 GCA_015658765.1 Verrucomicrobiota bacterium
GCTCGCTGCGGAGTTTCGAGACAGCGGCCAGTCGATCAAGCAACTGCACCGGCTGATCCTCACCAGCGCGACCTACCGGCAGTCATCCAAGTCTGTTGCAGTGAATGAAAAAAACGACAGCCAAAACCGCACCCTCTGGCGAATGAACCGCCGGCAACTCGAGGCCGAGGCGATCCGCGACACGGCCCTCCTCTTGGCCGGCAAAATGAACAACCAAATGTACGGCCCCGGCTTCCGCGATTTTGTTTTGGAACACCCAGAGCACTCGCCGCATTACGAGTATCACAAGCACGACCCGGAAGACGTGAAGATTCATCGCCGCTCCGTTTACCGGTTTTTGGTTCGCTCACAGCAGCAGCCGTTCATGAGCACGCTCAACTGCGCCGACCCCTCGCAGTTGGTGGCCAAGCGCGACAACGCCATCACCGCCCTGCAGTCCCTGGCGTTGCTCAACAACAAACTGATGGTGGCCATGGCAAGACACTTCGCCAGCGACGTTGAGCAAACTCACACGGGCCAGACGGCTGCGGTTAGCGAGGCATTCTTCCGCGCCACCGGCCGCCCGCCGACTCCGGAGGAGACCTCCGACCTCGTCGCCTACGCCGCCAAACACGGCTTGCCCAACGCCTGCCGCCTGCTGTTCAACCTCAACGAATTCTCCTTCGTTGATTAACCATGAATTCAATCACCGAACCAACTGACTGCCAAGCGCATGGGCAAGTGCAAAGCCGGCGCGATTTCCTCTGGCGATCCGGCGGTGGCTTGGGCGGCATTGCCCTCGCCGGGATGCTGGGTCGCGATGGCGTGCTCGGTGCCACGCACCCGGTTGGCCTGCATCACGAGCCCAAGGCCAAGCGGGTGATTCAGTTGTTCATGGGCGGCGCGGCGAGTCATTTGGATTTGTTTGACCACAAGCCGGAGCTCATCAAGCGGCACGGCGAAAAATGGGATCCGGGCGAGACCGTCGAGCTGTTCCAAAGCTCCCCCGGCAACACTTTCAAGTCGCCGTGGGAATGGACCCGGCACGGCCAATGCGGCCAGCCGCTGACCTCAATCGTCTCGGAGCTTGGCCAATGCGTGGATGACATGGCGTTCATTCACAATGTCGTCGGCAAAACCGGCGTGCACAGTCAGGCAACTTATCTGCAGGCGACCGGTTTCCAGCGGCCGGGCTTCCCCGGCATCGGTGCGTGGGTGAGCTACGGCTTGGGCAGTATGAACGACAACCTGCCGACCTTCGTCGTGCTGCCGGATCATCGCGGCTACGCCTCCAACGGCCCAAAAAACTGGAGCGCCGCATTTCTACCGGCCTCACATCAGGGCACCACGTTGTTCCCCGGACGCGAGAACCCGATCGCTGACCTTCACCCGCCGAAAGGTTCGTTCGTGAATCCGAAAAGCGAAGCCGACACACAATCGCTCTTGGCCAAATTCAACCACGCCCACGCCGAGGCGCGCGAGGCCGACTCGCGGCTCGACGCCCGGATCAAGTCGTACGAACTCGCGGCGCACATGCAGTTGAGCGCCCCCGAGGCGCTCGACATCTCCGGCGAACCGGCGCACATCAAGCGCCTCTACGGCCTCGACCACAACGCCAAGTCGTGGCCAAAGGAAATCAACGAGGTCGAGGAGATCGATTATTTTTCACGCAAGTGTCTCGTCACCCGGCGACTGCTCGAGCGCGGCGTGCGCTTCGTGCAAATCTGGTCCGGCAACGACAACGGTTTCCCGCGCCGCAACTGGGATTCGCACGAGGACATCCAGCGCGACCACGGCCCCTTGGCCCGTGGCATGGCGCGCGGATCGGCGGCGTTGATTCTCGACCTCAAGCAGCGCGGCATGCTCGATGACACGCTCATTTTATGGACGACCGAGTTTGGCCGGATGCCGTGCGCGCAGGGCGGCAAGGGCCGGGATCACAACCCATTCGTGTTCACGAATTGGCTGGCCGGCGGCGGCATCAGGGGCGGCGTGGCGCACGGCGAAAGCGACGAGTGGGGCTTTCGCCCGGCCGACCGCAACAACCCGACCAGTTGCCACGACATTCACGCGACCATCCTGAACCAGCTTGGCATCGACCACGAGCAGTTGACCCTCCTCCACGACGGCATTGACCGGCGGCTCACCGATGTTCATGGTCGCGTCATCCAAGAGATTTTAGCTTAACTGAACCTATGAAAACCAACCGCACCCGGCACGGCTTCACTCTGATCGAGTTGCTCGTCGTGATCGCAATCATCGCCATCCTCGCCGCCCTGCTGCTGCCGGCCCTGGCCCAGGCCAAGCAGTCCGCCGTGAAAACCCACTGCGCCAGCAACATGAAACAGTGGGGCATCGGCACCATGCTCTATGCCGGAGATTTTGATGACTACTTCCCCGACAACACCCGGGGCCAGCACACCAGTTGGGTGAGCAAAGAGGTCGGCTACTTCTGGGAAAAATACATCATGCCGCAAAAGTTCGATTCAAAAAAACGTAAGAAAGATCGGGGGCATGTGATTTTCTGCCCATCCGACGAGTGGCATCGCGAGGCGGATTTGTGGCGAAACAGCGCCGTGCAATACCCCATCCTGACCGGTTATTTCTGGCTGCCCCATCGCACGCTGAATTCGTGGGGATACAACGTCAACGGGTTGGAAGCCAAGGCAAGCAAGGGCATTGCAGGCTGGCATTCCCGCAAGAAAATAAGCCAAGCCGTTTTCCCAGGAACACCTTCACAAATCCCAACCCTGGTTGACCGGATACAAGGCTTCGGATCGTATGGCGGTGGCAAGTTGAGAATGAGCAACTGGTACACACAGTCCGGCGGGAAAAACATCCCAACGGCAAACCACCCGACCGGCCCCAAGGGCGAACCACCCGGGGGAAACTTCCTCATGACTGACGGCCACGTCGAGTGGTTCAAGTTGAGCCAAGTCGAGGTCGGCTCCAACGGTGGCAGTTGGCAGTGCATTTACAAGATGCCCCTGGGCGGGCAATAATTTCCCAACGTGCATTATCTGTGTCGATATCTGTATCTGTTACAGGTGACGCTTGTTGCGTTTGACCTAACGGAAGCCAAAGCGGACCTACCCCTGACCAAGGGTTGCTCTGTACACTTTGCCACCGTTGCCGAAGCTAAGGCGCACTTGGCCAAGGGGGATGTTTATATCAAAGGCCTCAGTCCGTTTGAACGTGCGGCAAAAATCAAACAGGCCGGACCGGTTTCGACCGGGCAATATATTGAGTTCATCCAAAACCAAACGCTTGAGTGGGACGCCGCCGACAAGGTCAAGTTGCGCGAAGTGATCGCGGCGGCCAAGCCGAAGCTGGCCAAGTTCGCTAAGCACCTCCCCAAGCGCATCACCCTCATCAAGACCACCGGCAAAGACGAGGGCGCCGCCCCGTACACCCGGGGCACGAGCATCGTCCTGCCTAGGCGCACCGCGAGCCAATCGGCCACGGGCTTGGAACGGCTTTTTTATCACGAGCTTTTTCACATCATTTCACGCGGCAACCCAAGATTGAGGGATCAACTGTACGAAATCATCGGCTACAAAAAATGCGGTGTGGTCTCGTTGCCCGGCGACATGATGCCGCGCCGCATCAGCAACCCCGACGCGCCGGTGGTCGAGCATTGCATCCGTGTTTTAATGGATGACGAAACGTACTGGGTTGCCCCGGTGCTGTTCTCGAGGACAGCAAGGTACGACCCTGAAACCGGTGGCACATTTTTTCGCTACCTCGAGTTTCGCCTAATGGTGATCGACCGCAAAACCTCTGCCTCCATTCTCAAAGACAGCAAGCCGCTCCTTTTGAAACCAGACGCCGTGGAAGGTTTTTTTGAGCAGATTGGACGCAACACAAACTACATCATCCACCCCGAAGAAACTCTTGCGAACAACTTTGTTCACTTGATGACAGCAAAACAGGATCTCAAAAACCCGGAAATCCCGAAAAAAATCGAGCAACTCTTGCTGGCCGAGTAACCGTCACCGCACGGGGTCGTACCAGTACATGCAGTTGACTCGCTGCTTCAGCGCGTCGCCGGAGGTCGCAATGGCCTGCAGTCCGTGGCCTAAGTTTTGCCATGTGAACAGTGCTTTAACTTTTCGCCCGGAACTGATGACCGGTTCGTTCAAGTAAACCATGCGCTTGGCCAAGCGACGGCCGAGCCGGTTGAGCCGAATGCAGTAATCCACCTCCTCGCCGGCAAAAAAGTCCGGACTGAAACCGCCCAACTCGTGGAATGCCGACGCGCGGCAGAATAAAAACGAACCGGCAGCCCAGCGCATCACACGCGCTGCCATGTTCCAAACGGTCACCGATTGCCGTCCGAGCCAAGGGCCACTATCAAATTTCACCGGGCAACCGCCGCCTAGGCAGTCATCACGCACCATCGCACGCATCATTTCGCGGAACAGCTTGGTGGTCACCTGTGTGTCGGCGTCGACGAACACCAGCCAGTCGCCCCTGGCCGCACGGCCGGCGGCGTTGCGTGATGCGGCGATCTGGTTGAACGGCTCGAACACCACCCGGGCGCCGTTTGCCCTGGCCACCGCCGCCGTCTCGTCGGTGGAGTTGTTGTCACAAACAATCACCTCGCTCGTCCATCCCGCTTGGCCAAGCACTGCGCGCGACCGATCCGCCGCCTCGAGCGACACCGGCAGGTACTTGGCCTCATTGAAGGCCGGGATGACGATCGAGATCAGCACTTGGCCAAGCGTAACGGGCCGCGCCCCCCGATTCAACTTGCGTCTGTTTCTGCTGGCATTTCGCGGCGTGATCGCTACCGTTTGCGGCCATGTCTTTCCTACCGAAACGAACAGGCGGAAGTTTGGCCATCGTGGCCGCGCTTTTTATCACGACAGCCACCGGCGCCACTGCGGCGGAGAAACCCAGTTGGATTTGGGGTGCCGGTGCGGCGAAGGACAACGAGACGGTTTATTTCCGCAAGGTGATCAGGCTCAACAAGCCGACCCAGTCGGCCAAGCTGACCCTGTCCTGCGACAACGGCTTCGAGGCCTTCGTCAACGGCAAAAAGGTGCTGGCCGGAGGCGACTGGAACAACGCCCGCACTGCGGACGTTAAAAAA
>DQOE01000040.1 GCA_015658765.1 Verrucomicrobiota bacterium
CTCGCTCCTGGCCATGAGCGCCATGAGCGAGGCCACGAGGCCGATCACCGACCCGATGGACAGATCGATCCCACCAGTAATGATAACGAACGCCACGCCGATGCCCATGATGGCGTAGAGGCTGGACCACTTGACCAGATTCTGGAGGTTGTAGGCACTTAGGAAATTTTCGTTGCTCACCGCCGTGAAGCCGAAGATGAAAATGAACAGGCCTAAAATCCCGAGAATGTTTTTTTTCATCGATGGATCGATTATGCGGCCGCCTTGTTTCCGGTGGCCAACTGCATGACAGCTTCCTCGTTGAGTTGATCGCGGGCGAGTTCGCCGGTGATGACGCCCTCGTGCATGACCAGCGCTCGGTCGGCCATGCCGAGCACCTCCTCCATCTCGCTGGAGACAAACAGAATCGCCACGCCGCCAGCGGCCAGTTCCTCCATCAGCCTGTAGATTTCCTGTTTCGAGCCGACGTCAATCCCCCGGGTCGGCTCGTCGAGCAACAGCAGGCGCGGCTTCATCGCGAGCCACTTGCCGAGAACCATCTTTTGCTGGTTCCCACCGGAAAGATACTGAACGACCTGCTCCAATCCGGGCGTCTTGATGTCCATCTTTTTCACCATGTCGGTGGCCACCTCGATCTCCGCGCCGAAATCAATTGCGCCGGCTTTCTGGTCCATGCGGAGTCGCGGGAGGCTGGCATTCTCACGGACGCTCATCTCGAGAATGAGACCGTGTTGTTTGCGATCCTCCGGCGCAAGGACGATGCCGGACTGGATCGCCTCAAGGGGTGTCTTGGGGTGGATCACTTTGCCGGCGATCTTCAGGGTTCCGCCAACAGCCGGGGTGACTCCGAACAGTGTCTGAAGCAGCTCGGTGCGCCCTGCGCCAACCAGCCCGGCGATGCCGACAATCTCGCCTTCGCGAACCGAAAAGGACAAACCGCTTCGGGGATGCGCCGGCGTTCTCAGGTTTTCGGCCTCGAGCACCACGCTGCCCGGTTCGGTGGCGTTGCGCTGGTAGAATTGCGATAGATCGCGCCCCACCATCAGCTTGACCATGGCGTCGTGACGGATCTTGTCCCCGGCCAACTCGCCGGCGTTTTCGCCGTCGCGGAGGACGACGACCCGGTCCGCGAGCACCATCACCTCGCTCAGCCGGTGGGAGATGTAAATGATGCTGATCCCCTGCGAGCGCAGATCGTGAACGACCTTGAAAAGCCTCTCGCTCTCAGTCTGCGAGAGGCTGGAAGTCGGCTCGTCCATGATGATGATCCGCGCGTCGACCGACAGTGCCTTGGCGATCTCCACCAACTGCTGATGGCCGATCGTGAGGTCCTCCACGAGGGTGTCGGTGGGGAAATCCAGCCCAACGCGCTTGAGGTGGCCGGCGGCCTTGGCGTGGATTTGTCCGCTATCGATGAAGCCGGCCGTGTGCGGCTCGATGCCGAGAAAAACATTTGCTGCGATGTCGAGGTTGCCGGCGAGGTTCAGCTCCTGGTGAATCAGCGCGATGCCGTGGGCCTGCGCGTCCCGCACGGATTGAACCCTCACTTCCGTGCCATCGATCCGGATGGTTCCCGCGTTCGGTGTGTGCACCCCGGCGAGGATTTTCATCAGCGTGCTTTTGCCGGCCCCGTTTTCGCCGACCACCGCCAGCACCTCGCCCCGGTTCAGGGTGAGATCGACGTCGTGAAGTGCGCGGACGCCGGGAAACTGCTTCTCAAGGGCCGCGACCTCGAGAAGCGGTGTTTGGGTGTCCCCCATTATTTCTGGGCGCCCAGCTCGGCCATCTTCTTTTTCTCGGCCCAGAACTCGTCGATGTTTTCCTTGGTGACGATCTTGTAGCCGACGTCGATGAACTTGTTTTCAGGGATCACCGAGGTGTCGCCATCGACCAGCGCCTTGAGCACGCGCACCGACTGGTAGCCGTACTTCCACGGCTGCTGGCTGATGGTGCCGTGGGCGTTGCCGTCCTTGATCGCCTGCAACAGTTCATCCGCCTCGTCGAAGCCGCACACTTTTATCTGGCCAACCTTGCCGGCCTCCTTGATGGCCTGGAGGCACCTCGGTGGGTTGTAGGCGAACAGCCCTACCATGCAAGCCAGCTTCGGATGCTTGGTAATGGCGTCCTCGGCGTTGGACTTGGCGGTGTCCATGACGAAGTTGTCTGTGCGCGTGTCGAGCACCGTGTACTTGTCGCCCTTGAACACCTTGGCCACTTCGTCGAACTTCACTTGGCCAAGCGTTTGATGCGGGCGATCCAGCAGCTCGTCGATGACGCCCTGCCGGCGCTGCCGAGCGTTGAGCTGCTCCAGTCGGCCGACAAAAATCATCACCTCGCCTCCATCCGGGATCGCCGCCTTGACCAGTTGGCCAAGCGCGCGACCCGCCTTGTAATTATCGGTGCCGATGTATAGCAACCGATCGCTCTTGGGTGCATCGGCATCGTGAGTGATCAGCACAGTCTGCTTGGCAGCATCATTGAGGAAAGGTGTCTGATTCTCGGCATCGATGGGGCTGACGGCCATGCCCTTGATGCCCTTGGCCAGGAGCGTTTCCATTATGCTTTTCTGGTCCGCCAAGCCCTTGGTTGGCATGTGGATCTCGCACCGAACGCCGAATTCCTTCTCCGCCTGGTGCACTCCCGCCGCGCAGAGATCCCAGAACGGATCGATGCCGTTGGTCACGTAGGCGATGGTGGCGTCTCCGCCGCCGCTCGAGGTTTTCGGCGAACACGCCACCGCGACTGCCAACGCAGTTGCCGCCGTCCAAAGGGTTACTTTTCTTATCATGTTTGTATGGGGTTGTTTTGTTTTGGTGAAAAATCAGTGCACGGTCACGCCGCCGTTGACGTGGATGTTTTGGCCGGTGACGAACGCCGACGCCTCGCTGGAGAGATAAACAATCGTGCCGGCCAAGTCCTCCGGCTTGCCCCAGCGCTGCATCGGGATGGAGGCGAAGTAGCCGTCTTTCAAATCCTGCGGGTCGTTCTCGTGGCGCTCCACCGGGATCCAGCCTGGCGCGACCATGTTCACCGTGATGTTCCACGGTGCCAACTCGTGCGCGAGGCTGCGGTTGAACCCGTTCTGCCCGCCCTTGGCCGCCACGTACGCCGTGAACGGCGTGATGCCCAGGTGAACGACCTCCGAGCCGATGTTGATGATGCGGCCCCAGTGCTGCTGCTTCATGTGCGGCAGCACGGCACGCGTCACGAGGTAAGGGCTCTTGATGAAAAAATCGAGCATGCTCTGGTAGAAATCCCAGTCGTATTCCTCGATCGTTTTCTGCGGCTGCGCCGGCGTGGCGTTGAGCACCACGATGTCCACCGGGCCAAGCTTTTCGCCAGCCTCGGCGACGAGGCGGTTCACGTCGGCCTCGTCGGTCACGTTGGCGCGGATCATCGCCCCCTCGGCCCCGGTGGCCTCAAACTCAGCGAACGCCTTGGCGGCGCGCTCCTCGTTGTTGCTGTAGTTCAACGCCACCTTGGCGCCCGCTTGGCCAAGCGCCATCGCCATCCGCTTGCCCAAGCCGGTCGAGCTGCCAGTGACCAGTGCCGTCCTGCCCTTGAGTGAAAATTGCTCCGTGCTCATTCGTGCTTCGAGAGGCGGAGGACGATACCAAAGCGCACCCGGAATGAAAACCGCTTTCTGCCGCCAAGCGCTTGGCCAAGCGCGAAATCAGCCGCCGCGGACTTCAGCGGCGGTCAGGTGGGTGAGATCGGCCACGGCCCAGTCCGGCTCACAGGCCCGAAGCGCCTCCAGCGTCGCCCCGCCCGTGGCCACGGCCAGCGTGCGCGCGCCGATGTGTTTGCCGCAGGCGACGTCCCTGGGCGTGTCGCCGATCACGACGATCTCCGGGCCGGCCAGTTTGCGCTCGAGGTACTCACCGCCCTTGGCTGCGGCGGCGACGGCGATGAGGTTGCGATCCTCGTTGTCGTCGGCAAAGCCGCCCAGCACAAACCGATCCCACAGCCCGTACGCACCGAGCTTGCGCCTGGCTCCGTCGCGGATGTTGCCGGTCAGCAGGCCAAGCGCCGGCGCGTCCGGCAACGCCGCCAAGCCGTCGAGCAACCGCACCACGCCGGGGAACGGCCCGCCCTCGTTTGTGTCGAGATGACTGTCCACAAGGCGAAGGTAGTGGTTGAAAAACGACTCGCGGTTTTCCGGCGTGTGCCCGACGCCGTTCTGTTCGCACAACTCGCGAAAGATCGAGTAGTCGGTGCGCCCCGCGAACTTGATCTTGGCCGTGGCATCGGCGATGCCGAACACCGCCTCGAACGCCCCGCCAAACGCCTTCATCCCGGCGCCGCCGGTGCTGACCAGCGTGCCGTCGATGTCGAACAACACGAGCCGCACCGAGACGGCAGCGGCCGGGCTACTCACCCGCGCTTGGGGGGTTGGGTTGCTGCTGTCCACGTTGCCGCACCATGAACTCCTCCACGGCGAGCTCGTTGTCACCGGCCCGCTTGGCCACTTTCAGGAGCCTGTTCATTGTGGACAACTCCTCAAGTTGCTCGTCCAAAAACCACGTCAGGAAATTCTCGGTGATGTGGTCGCCCTCGGAGGCGGCCAGCTTCATGAGGCCGTTGATCTCCTCGGTCACTTTCATCTCCCAGTCGAGCGACAACTTGGCCGCCTCCACGACGGAGGACACCGTGCTGAGCGGTGCCTCGATGGCAGGGATCTCCAGCTTGCCGTTGAAGGCCACCACGTGGTTGATGAACCGCTCGGCGTGGTCGCGCTCGTCCTCGGCCTGCGCCTTGAAAAACGCCGCCAACTCGCTCAACCCCTCCACGTCAAAGTAGGTCGAGATCGTGAGGTACTGGAGATAAGCGCCGAGTTCCACGCCGATCTGCTTGTTAATGGCCTGGTTGACTGTTGAATTTATTTGCATCGTTCCGCCTCCGCCTTTGCCGTAAGGATTCATCCCCCAAGGGGAACGCCCTCGCAAAAGTCGGGAGGGAAAATCCGATGCACAACTCAAAAAGTCAACCCGTCACCAGCATTGATGTCTGGAAGACGTGGTTCCCTCTCGCCCTGAGCTGGCTGATGATGGGCATCGAGTTGCCGCTGCTCAGCGCCGTGGTGGCGCGCCTGGCCAACCCGGAAGTCAACCTCGGCGCGTACGGCGGCGTGGTGTTCCCGCTCTCGCTGCTGATCGAGGCGCCGATCATCATGCTGCTCACCGCCAGCACCAAGCTCAGCCGCGACCTCGCCTCGTACAAAAAACTGTGGCGCTTCATGATGATCGCCGGTGGCGGCCTGTCGGCGCTACATCTGCTCGTCGCCGTCACGCCGCTGTTCGACCTGCTCGTCGGCGGGCTGCTCGGCGTCGAGTCAGACATCCTCGAGGCGAGCCGACTCGGCATGATCATCATGACGCCGTGGACGTGGGCCATCGCCCACCGGCGATTCAACCAGGGCGTGCTGATCCGGTTCGGCCACTCGAGAACCGTCACTTGGGGCACGCTCACCCGCCTCTTCGCCGTCGTGTCGGTGCTGTTCATCTGCCACGCCATGGCCAAGCGCGTCGGCCTGCCGGAGCTTGGCATCATCGCCGCCACGGCAGCCGTCTCCGCCGGCGTGGTGATCGAGGCCATTTACATCGCGTGGAAAGTTCGGCCAATCGTTCGCGACATCCTGCCCATGGCGCGGTCCAACGAGCCGCCCCTCAACCGCAAACGGTTTCTCACATTTTACATTCCGCTCGCCTTGAGCCCGCTGCTTGGCCTCGCCGCGCAGCCGATGCTCACCGCCGGCATCAGCCGCATGCCGTCGCCAACCGAGTCGCTGGCCATCCTCCCGGCACTCAACGGCTTCACGTTTTTGTTTCGCTCGATCAGCCTGGCCTTCCTCGAGGTCGTGGTGGCGCTGGTCGAGCGGCCCGGCGGCTACACAGCCCTGCGACGCTTCGCATGGCAGGCCGCGCTGTGCGTGTTCTGCCTGCAACTGCTGATCGTCGCCTCGCCTTTGGCCAACGGCTGGTTCGGCACCGTCAGCGGACTCGATACGAACTTGGCCAAGCTCGCCTCTCAAGCCGTCTGGGCGGCGTTGACACTGGCCGCGTTCGGCTTTGGCAGCAGCTTTTTCCAGGGACTGCTCGTGCACTCGCACAACACCCGCACCGTCACCGAGTCGGTGGCGATGTTTCTCGTGGTGATCGTGGCGGGGCTGGCCGTGGGGGCGCACGGCGACTGGCTGGCCGGAGCCATCTTCGCCTACATCATCTATTCGCTTGGCCAAGCGGCGCAGTTCGGGTGGCTCTACCACCGCAGCCGCCCCGACCGCCAAGCGCTTGGCCAGGCGGAATAACTTCGAGGCCCTCGTGCGTTCCTCTTGGCCAAGGTCACAAAATCATCACAAATGCAATTGCCCTTGAACGCGCCGCCGACTTGTGCCTTAATGCACTCGTTGTTGATTGAAGGTCAATCAGCACGGAAGAAAGGAAACAGAAAATGGCACACTTCGTGAAACTGACACAGGCTTCGCCGAGCGGTTGTA
>DQOE01000011.1 GCA_015658765.1 Verrucomicrobiota bacterium
CGAGTCCACGATCTGCTCAAGCTTGGCGTAGCGCGGTTTCCAGCCGAGTTCATCGATGGCTTTTTGCGAGCTAGCGATGAGGCGGGCAGGGTCGCCGTCGCGTCGTGCTTCCTCGATGGCGGGAATTGGTTTGCCGCTGACCTGCCTGCAGGTCTCGATCACTTCGCGGACGGAGTAGCCCTCGCCGTTGCCGAGGTTGTAAAAACCACATTTGCCCGGCTCGAGCGCGAGGATGTGAGCCTGGGCGAGATCGACGATGTGAATGTAGTCGCGGATACAGGTGCCGTCCGGAGTGGGGTAGTCGGTGCCAAAAATTCGGCATTCCTTCTTTTGGGCAAGCGCGACGCGCAGCACGTTGGGGATGAGGTGCGTCTCGACTCGGCGCTCTTCGCCAAGTTTCTCGCTGCAACCGGCGGCGTTGAAATAGCGGAACGCCACGAACTCCAGCCCGTGCAACTCGCGGTACCATTTGAGTATCGTCTCGAACATCAGCTTGCTTTCGCCGTACGGGTTGATCGGCTTCTGCGGTTCCTGCTCGCTGATCGGCACGGAGTCCGGCATGCCGTAGGTGGCGGCGGTGGAGCTGAAGATAAATTTTTTCACGCCGGCCTCGACGGCGGCGTCGAGCAGGTTGATACCGTTGGCGACGTTGTTGCGGAAATATTTTGACGGATCGGTCATCGACTCGCCGACCTGCGCGAACGCGGCGAAGTGCATGACGGCTTCCGATTGGTCGGCGGCGACGGCGTTGAGGATGGTTTCGCGGTCACTGAGACAGCCCTCTATGAATTGTGCCCTCTCATCGACGGCCACGCGATGCCCCTCCGACAAGTTGTCAAACACCGTGACCTGATGGCCGGCGTTCAGTAATTCCTCCACGCATATCGAGCCGATGTAACCAGCGCCTCCTGTAACAAACACCTTCATATTGCGGCGACAAACTACCCGCCAAGGGGCGTTGCCCCAAGCAAAACCAAGCCCTGGGGTCAACGCTGGCTTGCCAGTCGGCGTTCGATTGCGTTTTATTGGCGCGTTTCACATGAAGAAACCAATTTTTTTACAGGCTGTTATTGTCTCGCTGCTCGCGGTTGCTGCTGGCTGCATGACTACCGGTGCCAGGCGAGGACAAGCTGTTGCGCCCGCTGACTACGATGAGACGATTCGCGTGGCTTGCGTGGGGGACAGCATTACGTTCGGCGCGGGGATCAAGGATCGGAAGAACGACAATTATCCGGTCGTGCTTGGCCGCTCGCTGGGGGAGAGGTTCGAAGTTCGCAATTTTGGTGTCAGTGGGGCGACTTTGCTGAAGGACGGCGATTTGAGTTACTGGAAGACACCGGCGTTCAAGGCGGCGACGGAGTTTGACCCGCACGTGGTGGTCATCAAGCTGGGCACCAACGACACCAAGCCGCAAAACTGGAAACACGCTGATGAGTACGCTGCCGACTACGAGGCAATGATCGACCACTTCGCCGCGCTGCCAGCCAAGCCGAAGATTTGGCTGTGTTCGCCCGCGCCGGTTTATCAAACGCGCTGGGGCATCAGCGAGAAGAGTGTCGTCGAGGGCGTCATCCCCAAGGTGCAGGCCTTGGCCAGACGCAGAGGATTGCCGGTCATTGACCTGTACTCAGTGCTCAGCGGCAAGCCGGAGATGTTCCCCGATAAAATCCACCCGAACGCCGCTGGAGCCAGGCTGATGGCCGAGTCCGTCGAGGCGGCCATCCTCGGCAGATAGCCGTCCATAATTTAAAAAGCAAAATGAAACCATCCCGTTCAATCCTTTTCGCGTGCGCGATTGCCGTAACCGGCCAAGCGCTTGGCCAAGCGCCAAAGCCGCCCCAGCCCAAAAAACAAAATGTCTCGAAGCCGGTTCGGTTGACGGCTCCGGCGCCCAAGCCGAAACCCAAGCAGACGAGCCAGCCCGTCCCCTTGGCCGGTACGGCGGCGAAACCCAAATCGCCTCCCAAGCCGGCGCTGAAGGTGTTCAGGCCCAAGTCGGAAAAACTCGGGTTTATCGGCGGCGACCGGGTAATGCTGATTGGCGACGGGTTGATCGAGCAGATGCAGAAGCACGGCTATCTCGAGTCCCGGTTAACGGCGGGGAACAGCGGCAAGAAATTGTATTTTCGCAATATCGGCTGGAGCGGCGACACGCCGGCGGGCATCGCCCGTGACGGCTTGGGGACGCTGCAAGCCGGTCACGAGCCTGCCAACGAGGGGTGGATTCAGTTGAAGAAACAGATCGCCAACATCAAGCCCACGGTGGCGGTGATCGGATACGGCATGGCTAGTTCGCTCGACGGCAGTTCGCTCGACAAGTTCAAGTCGGACTACCTGCGGCTGGTGGAACACATCAAGAGCAGCGCGGGGAAAAAGAACCCGTTGCGCCTGGTGTTCATGAGCCCGATCGCCCATGAGAATCTCGGAGGCAAACTGCCCGATGGGAAAGTGCATAACAGTAATCTCGAAAAATACCGTGAAGTGATCGGCGACTTGGCCAGGGAGAATGATGCCTGGTTTGTGGATCTCTACCGTTACCTGCGTACTTCGGGGGCGGACACAACTACCCACATGACCACGGATGGCATTCATCTGAATGACTACGGTTACTGGGTGTTGGCGGGAGTCGCTGAATACTCGTTTAGTTTAACATCATCCAATTTTCGGTTTGGCGTTCTTCCGGCCGGAACCGAACGGCAGGGAGGGTACGGGATCAAGTTAAGCGACATCAAGATTACTGACGACAGGATGACGTTGAGCGGGCAGCTCGATGCGTTGCCCCCATATTATTCGCATCCTCAGAAGGACACCGCGTTAATGCAACGGACGGCCATCGGGCGGATTCAGTTTATGGGCCTGCCGGGGGGCAGTTTCACTCTCGCCGCTGATGGCATAGAAATCCACACTGCGGATGTCAAGGAATGGGCCAGGGGAGCGTTCATCGATGGCGGGCCGGATGTGGATCAGGTCGAAAGCCTCCGCAGCCTGATCGTTGAGAAGAACGAGTTGTATTTTCACCGGTCGAGGCCGCAAAATCAGGCCTACCTCTGGGGGTTTCGGAGACATGAGCAGGGCAACAACTATCAGGAGGTGGCCCGCTTCGAGCCGTTGATCCAGCAGAAGGAGCAGGCGATTTTCGAGTTAAGCAAAACTGTTTCCCGTAAGTTCCAGCTATTGCCCACTGCGGAGTGGGAAAAAACCAAGCCAAGCGAAGATGCAAAAAAACCTGAGCCGGTTGCCGAGGCCAAGCCATACAAGCCGCAGCCATTGCCGGAGTTCGACCTGGGCGATGGTCTCGAGATCAATCTCTTTGCGCAAAACCCGCTCCTGGCCAAGCCGATCCAAATGAACTTCGACGCAAGGGGCCGGCTGTGGGTGGCCAGTTCCGAGGCGTACCCGCAGATTTTGCCGGGCGAGATGGCGGCTGACAAAGTGCTCGTGCTGGAGGACACCGATAACGACGGCCAAGCGGACAAGTCGACGGTCTTCGCCGACAACCTGCTGATCCCGACCGGCATCGAGCCGGGCGACGGCGGGGTTTATGTTGCCCAAAGTACCGAGCTGCTTCATCTGCGGGATACGAACGGCGATGGCAAGGCCGACAAGACCCGCGTGGTGATGTCCGGTTTCGGCACCGAGGACACGCACCACATTTTGCACACGCTGCGCTGGGGCTTCGATGGGCGGTTGTACTTCAACCAGTCGATTTACATCCGGACGCACATGGAGACGCCGCACGAGGTGTTGCGCCTAGAGAGCGGCGGCGTGTGGCGACTGCGGCCCGAGACGCTCAAGGCAGAGATTTTCCTGCGCGGCTTCTGCAATCCGTGGGGGCACCACTACGATGCGTTCGGCCAATCCTTTGTCACTGACGGCGCCGGCGGGCAGGGGCTCAGCTACGGCGTGCCGGGCGCGATGTATTTCACGTACGCCCGCGCGCCCAAGTTGCTCGACAGCGTGAGCCCGGGCCGTTACCCGAAATTCTGCGGACTCGAGATCGTCCGCAGCGCGCACTTCCCGGACGACTGGCAGGGCGACGCGATCACCTGCGACTTTCGCGCGCATCGCATTGTCCGGTTCAAGATCAGCGACAAGGACTCGAGTTACGTCACTCAGGAGATGCCGGATGTGTTGCGCTCGGGCAGTGTTGATTTTCGCCCGATCGACATCAAGTTCGGCCCCGATGGAGCGCTGTACATCGCTGACTGGTCGAACCCCATCATCCAGCACGGCGAGGTGGACTTCCGCGACGAACGCCGCGACCACGTCCACGGCCGCATCTGGCGTGTGACGGTCAAGGAGCGGCCGCTCGTCAAAAAAACAGACTTCACACGCCTCGACAACAGCGCCCTCCTGGCAATGCTCACTTCGCCGAACGGTTTTGACCGCGAAAAGGCCCGGCGTGTTCTCAAGGAACGCGGTACCGGCAAGGTGTTGTCCGATTTGGAAAAATGGGCGGCAGCGCAAACGGACGAGCAGGCTCAGCTTGAGGCATTGTGGATTTATCAGGGATTGGATTTGGTTGACGATGCGCTGCTCGACAAGCTGCTCGAGGCCAAGGACGGCCGGGTTCGCACCGCTGCGGTCCAAGTGCTCGACGAGTGGGCGGATCGCATCACAGACGCCGAGTCGCGCTTGACCAAGCGCATCGCCGACGAGCATCCGCGTCCGCGACTTGCAGCCCTGCGTGCGATCACCCGCAAGCCAACCCAGAAATCGGTGAGCGCCGCATTGGGCGTGCTTGACAAGCCGACCGACAAGCATCTCGACTACGCCGCTTGGCTCAGCATGAGGGAGATCGAGGAACCTTGGCTGGCGATGGTGCGGGCCGGCTTGTGGAAGCCGGACGGCCGCGAACACCAACTTGAGTTTGCGCTCAAGTCGATCGCTGCCGACAAGGCCAGCGAGGTGCTCGGCGTGTTTCTAAAAGGCAAAACCATCCCCGAGGACGGCTCGTGGATCGAGATCATCGGCCGCGCCGGGACGACGACCGAGTTGAAGCAACTCCACGCCCAGCTCATCGCCGATTCGTTGTCCGCAAATGGACAGGCGCGCGCACTGAACGCGCTCAACCACGCATCGCGTTTGCGCAATCTGCGCCCCGGCGCGTCGAGCGAAAGCATCGCCAACTATTTCGCCAGCGACGACCAGGTGGTGCAAGTGGCAGCGCTTGGCTTGGCGGGAACGTGGAAGAGGCTTGGCCCCAAGTTCGCTGAATTGACCAGGCTGGCCGGTGGCGGGAAAACCGCCACGCCGGTGCGTCAGGCGGCGGTCAACGCCATCCGCGAAATCGGTGGCACCGGGGCTGTGCAGGCGCTCAAGCCGCTTGGCCAAGCGAAACGCAATCCCGAGGCGCGCCACATGGCGATCGCCGCCTTGGCCATTTTGGACATCAACCAAGCCGCACCGATGGCAGTTGAGGCGCTTGACGACACCAAAAACGAGCAGTCGGCGCTCGAGCTTTGGCGCGCTTTGCTTGGCGTGAAAAATGCCGAGAGCGCCTTGGCCAAGGCATTGCCCGGGAAAGGCTTCTCCAAGGTGGCCGCCAAGGCGGGGCTGCGTGCGATCCGGGAGGGTGGGCGCAATTTGCAGACGTTGGCGCTGGCGCTGCCGCGCAGTGCCGGGCTGAAGGATGAGGAGATCACCCTGTCGAGGAGCGAAATTCGCGCGCTGACCCGGGCAGTCGAGAAGACCGGCGACGCGGTCCGGGGCGAGTTGGTTTACCGCAAACTCGAACTCGGCTGCGTGGGCTGCCACGCCATCGGTGGCGCGGGCGGCAAAGTCGGCCCGGACTTGACCTCCATCGGCGCGAGCGCTCCACTCGATTACCTCGTCGAGTCGCTTTACTACCCGAACCGAAAAATCAAGGAGGGCTACCACTCGCTCGTTGTCGAGACGAGGGACAACCAGGTTTTGTTTGGCATGCTCGAGCGCGAGGATGACACGCAGTTGATCCTTCGCAACGTCGCCAACAAGTCAACTGCCATCGCCAAGGCGAATATCCGCAAGCGCACGCAGGGCAACTCGCTGATGCCGTCCGGGCTGATCGACCGTTTGGATCGGCAGGACCAAATCGACCTGTTCAGTTTCATGAGCCGCCTCGGCAAGTCCGGCGCGTTTGACGCCTCGAAGGGCAACGTCGCCCGCGTGTGGCGGTTGCGCGCGGCGAACCATCGCGACCAGCAGTTTGGCGACGATCGGATCGCGGATGGGGGCATCAATCGCAAACGCTGGCTGGCGGTGAACTCGCTCGTCGATGGCCGCCTGACCGAGGACATGCTGAAAAAAGGCACCAACGCCGGCCAATGGATCGGGGTGATTGCCGTGTACGCGGGGACGGAATTTGAAGTAGCGCAAGCCGGCGAAGTGACGTTGCAACTTGACGGCGCTGACGGCGCCAAGGTCTGGATCGACGGTCGAGTGGTGAAAACCGCCGGTGAGATCAAAACCAACTTGGCCGCAGGCAAACACTCACTGGTGTTGCGCTTCGATCCCAAGGCGTTGCCCAAGTCCGTCAAGGCATCAACCTCGCAGGGCACCTTCCTCGTTGACTGATCCATGCTGAAAAAAGCATCCAAAACCATGGCGAGTGGTGCGGCCGGAACACGAGTCGCCATTGTCGCCTCACGCTACAATGCCCGTTACGTCAACTCGATGCTGCGCGCCGCCAAGGCGGAACTGGCCAAGGCCAAGGTCGCGGCGGAAGTCGTGCGAGTGCCGGGCGCGTTTGAGATACCGGCGGTGGCGTCGGCCCTGGCCAGGCGCCTGACCAACCCGATCGATGCGATCCTCTGCCTCGGCGTCATCCTTCGCGGCGAAACCACGCACGCCGAG
>DQOE01000084.1 GCA_015658765.1 Verrucomicrobiota bacterium
ACCAGACAACCCATCAAAATATTCACAGCCGACTCGCTGCCCGTCCGGGTTTATGCGTCCGAGGCGGACATGGCAGCCGACGTGGCGCAGACCGTTCACGATTACCTCGTGGAAACCATCGCCAGCCAGGGTGAAGCCGCCGCGATTCTCGCCACCGGCAACTCGCAGATTCAGTTCCTGAAAACCCTCGTGGAGTTGGGCGGCATCGACTGGAGCAAAATGACGCTGTTTCACATGGATGAGTACCTCGGCGTCGATGAGAATCATTCGGCCTGTTTTCGGCGCTACATGCGCGAGCGTGTGGAGAGCCAAGTGAACCCGAAGGTATTCCACTATCTTGGTGGCGACGCGCCGGAACCGATCGCCGAGTGCGAGCGCTACGAGGCGCTGCTCAAGGCTCAACCGATCGATCTCTGCTGCATGGGCGTCGGAGAGAACGGGCACATCGCGTTCAACGATCCGCCGGTGGCAGATTTCGAAGACGAGCGCCTGGTCAAAATCGTGGAACTCGACGTCGCCTGCCGGATGCAACAGGTCAACGAAGGGCATTTCCCCGACCTTGAAGCCGTGCCGAAATACGCGCTGACGCTAACGGTGCCAGCACTGTGCTCGGCGAAAAAGGTGGTGTGCGTGGCACCCGAGTCACGCAAGGCCAAGGCCGTTCAAGCGATGCTGGAAGGCCCGGTGAGCACCAATTGCCCGGCGTCATTTCTGCGGACGCAAAGCCAAGCCGCGTTGTTCGTGGACGCCGACTCGACCAGTTTGTTGGAAAAATTTTAAGGGGGATAACTTATCCGCCCGGAGGAGTAGGGCCACCCGGCACAGGGGGCATCGGGGGGCGGTCATCCCGAATGGCATCCGCCGGAGGTGCGTCCTCGAGCTGCTGCTGAAATGGCAAAGGGGGCATGGGAACGCCCTTGCTTTCCGCAAAATCTTTTTGGTGCATCATTTCCAAGGCTTGAACTGCCGGATCACCACCCTTCATGGGCGGCGGTGTCGGATAAGTGCGACGCGCCCGAGTGGGAACGGCGCGAGTTGTTCTTGTGCCACCCAAGGAAGAAACGGAACCCGATCGGCTGGATGAAGTTCTTGAAGGACTGCTGCCGGATCGGGAACTGGTGGTGCCCGAACTCCCGCCGGTGGTCGGCCTCGAACCGCTGGATGAGCGGGATGATGTCTTCGATGAGGAAGATCGGGATTTCGACGATTTCGACGGTGCCCTGGCCACGGCGGTCTTGTAGGTGTGCTCGTTGTTTTTCAGGCTCAGTTCCAGCGGGCTCCCATCCTTGATCAAGTTGACCGTGCCCGCCTCGGCGTCGATGGCGGTAATCTCAATGGCTCCCTGCTTGTCACCCACGGGTATCTGCAAATATTTGGTTTCGGGCGGCTTGGCACTGGAATCGATTAGCGCGAGGCACGCCTTTTCCACCCCCTTCAACCGATAAATGCCGGTGAACTTGAGATCGACATTTTTGGGAAGCTCGGGCGGGGGGGTGTCCTTCGCAGGGGGCGGCGCATCCGTGAGATCGAAGGCGTTGCGCTTGATGATCGCAAGGTAGGGGTTTGACTGCGTTTTCACATCCTGCACAGCAAACACCCCTCCATGCAGCAGGGCAAACACCCCAAGCACAGGCAGTGCCCTGAAAATAAATCCTGCCCTTTTCGGCGTCACGATCGGATTAAACACCATGAAACTCAGTTGGTTGCGCCTTGCCGGTTCTTTTAATATGCGGCTTGGGCGCCTTTGACGGTGCGCTTCCGCATCCAAGGCATCATGGAGCGCAGGCGGGTTCCCACCTTCTCGATGTTATGCTTTTCGCCGGCCTTGAGCAGCTTGTTGTACTGCTTGTAGCCACCCTTGTATTCGCGCACCCACGCCTTGGCAAACTTGCCGCTCTGGATGTCCTTGAGCGCCTCTTTCATGCGCTTCTTCACACTGGCGTCGATGATTTTCGGGCCAATCTTGACATCGCCCCACTTGGCCGTCTCGGAGATCGAGAAACGCATTCCGCTGATGCCGGCCTCGTTGATCAGATCGACAATCAGTTTCAACTCGTGAAGGCACTCGAAGTAGGCCATCTCCGGTTGGTAACCGGCCTCGACCAGCACCTCGTAACCGGCCTGGATCAGTGAACATGCGCCGCCGCAAAGCACGGTTTGCTCGCCGAACAAGTCGGTCTCGGTCTCCTCCTTGAAGGTGGTCTGGATCACGCCGGCGCGTGTGCCGCCGATGCCCTTGGCCCAGGCGAGGGCAATCTTCTTGGCCTGTCGGTCGGCGTCCTGATAAACGGCGATGAGGCTTGGCACTCCCTTGCCCTCCACGTACTGGCGCCGGACGATGTGGCCGGGGCCCTTGGGCGCCACGAGGATCACATTGACGTCTTTCGGCGGGGTGACCGTCTTGAAGTGGATGGCGAAGCCGTGTGAAAACAACAGCGTCTTGCCCTTGCCCAAGTTTGCCTTGATGTCGTCCTTATACACCTCCGCCTGCCGTGTATCCGGCACGGCGACGAAGATGACGTCTGCCCGCTTCACGGCCTCGGCGTTGGTGTAAACCTTGAAGCCCTTGGCCTTGGCCACCTTGGCCGACTTGCTCCCCTTGTAGAGGCCGATGATGACGTTGACCCCGCTGTCCTTCAGGTTCAGTGCGTGGGCGTGCCCCTGCGACCCAAAGCCAATAACGGCCATGGTCTTGCCCTTGAGGACTTTCAAGTCTGCGTCTTTGTCGTGATATACTTTTGCTGCCATAGTAAAAATTATTTTCGGGCCAAGGCCACCTTGCCGGTTCGGGTCAGTTCCTGCACGCCGAAGTTCTCCATGAGGGCGAGGAATTTCTGCACTTTGCTTTCGTTGCCGGTTATTTCGATAGTGACGCTCTCCGGTTGGACATCCACGATCTTGGCGCGGAAAATGTCCGTCACCTGCATCACCTCGGCGCGCGACTGGGAGTCCACACCCACACGCACCAAGACCAGCTCGCGATCGACGTACTCGCCGTCCCGGAAATCCTGCACCTCGACAGAGTCCACGAGTTTGTTCAACTGCTTGACGATCTGGTCAAGCGTCGCATCGTCCCCACGGGTGACGATGGTCATGCGGGACATGCTCGGGTCGTGCGTCGGCGCAACGTTGAGGGAATCGATGTTGAACCCCCGCCCGCTGAACAGCCCGGCGATGCGCGTGAGCACGCCGAACTTGTTTTGAACCAGCACTGAAATGGTGTGTCGCATAATTGCGCGGTCGCTTGGCCAAGCGCTTGGCTGAAAAACAAGCCCGCGCCTTAAACTCCCCGCGGAAGCCCAAACAACCGGCCGGGGAAGCTAGGGCAAGGCAAAAACGGGGTCAATTGGTTTTTCCCAACCAGGCCCAAAAACAGGCACCCGGCATTTATTTGGGAATCACGTGTAGGCCTCCCAGTTGACTGGCGAAAGCCGCTTGGTGTAAGCACCCTACACGCGGCGAATGTTGGTTCGGGCTTGTGACTGCCTGTCCGCCTCGGCCTTCAACGTATCCATCTCTTGCAGCAAATGTTCGTTGCTTTCACGATCCATCTGCATGATCTGAGCCACAACCTGCTTCACCTCCACATCGGCGGCATGGCGCGAAAGCTCCCCCTCAGGCAGTGCCTCAAGTTCATCGATCTGCTTCCGGAGCGACTTCTTTTCAACCTGAATCTCATCCACCCGGGATAAAGCCACCTCGCGAAGCGCCTGGTTTTCAGTGCCGGAGAGATCCCTCAACCCGCAGGGCAACCTCAGTAATTCCTGTCGCTGATCCATTGTTTGCATCGGTTAACCGGACAAATCCAGCGTGCTGCCTGAACTCGACGCAAGCGTGATTTTGTCCGTCGAGGTATCGTAGGCGATGGACAAGTCCGAATCGGCGTTGTCACCTTGGTGAAGAGGGTCGCCAGGGTGTCGGTGGTTTGCACCGTTATGATTTCATCGTTGATGGTGATCGTCCCGGTAGTGATGCCCACCCCGAAACCGTTGCTGTCGATGACCGCAGTCGAATCAACCACCTTGCCCGCATCCGCCCCCCTTCTGAACTCCAGTGGTGGCTTTTTGGAAAAACTCGAACTCATAATTACCCAGCGCCGCCCCGGATGAAACCGAGGACGAGCCGATTGTGGAATCCGAAACGGAAGTCGTCCTGGATTGATAAAGGTCGCTGTCCTTGAGCGCCTTGGATTTATTTTGAAGAGCAGTTAACTCATCCTTGATTAGGCTCAAGATTCGGTTTTTCTCTGAAACCTCGTATTGCTCACGCCGGGCACGCCGCTGTGGAGCGCGCTCCACCTCGACGAGTTGATCCACGACTGATTTCCAGTCGAATCGAGATGCCAATCATGACAGGGCAAATTCCATGATTACCCTTTATAAACTACAAAAAACCGGAATCTCACAGGCAACTTATGTGCCGAATATTGCGTGTTTTTGCCATATTGACCCATTATGCGGGGTTTCATTGGCTTGGCCCACGCTCTGATATCTGTAAAGTCGCTGCGGATTCGTAATGGAGACAGCCCCAAAAACAACCAAACCAAAGCCAACACGCTGGTGGCCAGCCGTCATGATTGTAGGCGGATTTGCCTTTGCTGTGGCTTTGATTTGGTCGAGCGCCTCCGAGGATCAGGCAAATCGGGTGCTCGCAATCCTC
>DQOE01000087.1 GCA_015658765.1 Verrucomicrobiota bacterium
GCTCTCGGTCGTGAGATAGCCGTTCATCGCGCCGCGGACACGCAGCTTTTTGGTCAGCGCCCGGGTGTCGATGCCCTGGATGCCGGGAATGCCGTTGCGTTCCATGTAGTCGCCGAGCGAACTGTCCGCGCGGTAGTTGCTCACGACCGGCGACAGTTCACGGACGACAAACCCGCTGGCGTGCGTCTGGTACGACTCCACGTCCTGCTCGTTGACACCGTAGTTGCCGATGAGCGGATAGGTCATCGTGATGATCTGCCCCTTGTACGACGGGTCGGTCAGGATTTCCTGATACCCCGTCATCGAGGTGTTGAAACAAACCTCCCCGGCGACCGACGCGGAAGCGCCGAACGCCTGCCCCTCGAAAATGGTGCCGTCCTCCAGTGCGAGGATGGCTTTAGGCCCCAAGCCAGACATCGACGGGGAGAGTAGGGACACGCCACTCAACCGGCAAGCACGCGGCGAAATTTTGATCAACTTGCCCAAGCGCGGCGGCGTGACAGCCAAGCTTGGTTCCCCTACCTTGTGCCGCGTGAAAACCATTTCTTTTCTGGCCAAGCTCATCATCGCCGGCTCACTGTTCGCGCCAAGCGCCTTCTCGCAACAGGAGCAGTACCCCGTCCTTCCCGACTCGAAAAAGCAGGCTGGCGTTCCCAGCGGCAAAGTTACCCAAGCCAAGTTTGCCGACTCCACGGTGTACCCCGGAACGGATCGCGACTACTGGATTTACGTGCCAGCGCAGTACAAACCCGGCCAGGCGGCCAGCCTGATGGTGTTTCAGGACGGCAAAGCCTATGTCAACAGCGCCACCTTCAACGCGCTCGACAACCTCATCCACCAGGGTGACATCCCTGTGATGATCGGCGTGTTCGTCAATCCCGGCGTGGTGCCGCCCCAAAACGAAAACGCCCAGGCCCGATTCAACCGCAGCCTCGAGTACGACGACATGAGTGACCGCTACTCGCAGTTTTTGATCGACGAACTGCTGCCGCACATCGAGCGGGCTCACGGCGTCACGTTCAGCACCGACCCAAACCTGCGCGGCATCACCGGTGCCAGCTCCGGAGCGATCTGCGCCTTCAATGTCGCCTGGCACCGGCCGGATTCGTTTCGCCGTGTTTACTCGACCATCGGCACTTACGTCGGTCTTCGCGGCGGCGACGAGATCCCGACGCACATCCGAAAAACCGAGCCGAAGCCACTCCGCATCTTTTTGCAGGACGGCGAAAACGACCTGAACATTTACGGCGGCGACTGGTGGATTGCCAACCAGATGATGCAGCGCGCATTTAAGTTTTCCGGCTACGAGTTGAAACACGAATGGGGCAAGGGCCGTCACAGCCGCAAACACGGCAACGCGATTTTCCCCGACGCGATGCGCTGGCTTTGGCACAGCGATGCCGCCGAGGTGAAGACGCATTACGACCAGTGCCGCAACGAGGCGGTGCGCTTCCTTGAGCCGGGCGAGGATTGGCAACTGCTCAGCGACGGCCACGGCTGGGCTGAGGGCCTGGCCGCGATGCCCGATGGCAACGTGTTTTTCACCGACGTGCCGGCATCGAGAATCTACCGCATCGGCCCCGACGACAAAGTCGAGTTGTTCGCCGAGAACACCGGTCGTGCCAACGGCCTGCGCCTTGGCCCGGACGGTTTGCTCTACGGCGCAGCCAACGGCGCGGGGCAGATCGCCGCGTGGGATCCGAAAACAGCCAACCGCACCGTCGTCGCCGAGGGCGTCAAGTGCAACGACCTCGTGGTGCGCCACGACGGCACGGTTTATTTCACCAACCCGGCTGACAACAAAATAATGATAATCCGCAAAGGCTCCGGCCAAGCGGTCGTCGTGGACAACTTCCGCAACCCGAACGGCCTCACGATGAGCGCAGACCAGACGATGCTGTTCGTCGGGCACTTCCCCGGCCGGTTCATTTACAGCTACACCATCAACGACAACGGCACGCTGGCGAACAAGCAGGAGTACTACTACATGCACGTGCCGTCCAACTCACTCGAGGGACACCTCGACGGCATGTGCGTGAGCCGCGACGGGTGGCTCGTTGCCGCCACCGAGTTGGGCGTGCAAATCTGCGATCAGCCCGGCCGTGTGCACCTGATTTTGCCCAAGCCGCGCTTGGCCAAGCGCGTGTCGTACACCGCCTTCGGCGGCAAGGACTGGAAGACTCTCTACATCGCCACCGGCAACCGCGTTTACAAGCGCCGCACCAAGCTCACCGGCGCTCAGCCATGGCGGACCCCGGTCAAGCCACCTCGTCCTCGATTGTAGCCAAAAACGGCTGTTTTTCGCCGTTATAGTGGTATTAACCGTTGACATTTAACGGTTCGTGGGTATGGTTTTGCGCCCTTTTTTCGGGGGTTAATGGCCAAACTAACCGTCAACGACATCGATTTGCAGGGCAAACGCGTGCTGACCCGCGTGGACTACAACGTGCCCATGGCCGAGCAGGACGGCGCGATGGTCATCAACGACGACACCCGCATCCGCGCCACCCTGCCGACGCTCAAGTTGATGATCGAGAACGGCGCGAAAGTCATCCTCACCGCGCACCTTGGCCGCCCGAAAGGCGAGCGCGTGCCATCGATGAGCCTCCGCCCTGTCGCCGACAAACTCGCCGGGCTGACCGGCAAGCCGGTCGCCTTCTGCGACCAGTGCGTTGGCCAAGCAGCCGAGGATGCCGCAGCCAAGCTGGAGGACGGTGGCCTGTTGCTTTTGGAAAATGTCCGCTACCACGCCGAGGAGGAAGCCAACGACCCGACCTTCGCCGAGCAACTCGCCGGCGACGCCGACGTGTTCGTGAACGACGCTTTCGGCGCAGCACACCGCGCACACGCCTCCACCGCCGGTGTGGCCGATGTGCTCAACGCCCGCGCCGGCCAATGCGTGGCCGGATTGCTGATGGAGCGCGAGTTGCAGTTTCTCGGCGACGAACTCAAGTCACCCGAAAGCCCGTTCGTCGTGATTCTCGGCGGCGCAAAGGTCTCCGATAAAATCAAGGTGATCGATCGGCTACTCGACAAGGCCGACACGATCCTCATCGGCGGCGCGATGGCGTACACGTTCAAGCTGGCCAAGGGCCTCACGGTCGGCAAGTCGCTCGTCGAGCGGGACAAGGTGCTCATCGCCCGGGCCGCCCTCGACAAGGCCGCCGAGCGCAGCGTGCAGTTTTTGATCCCGACCGACAACATCGTCGCCGTCCCGACCGAGATCGACGGCAAGTTTGCCTTTGGCGAGCATCGCACGAACGACAGCGAAAACATCCCCGACGACGTCGAGGGCGTGGACATCGGCCCCAAGTCGGCGGCCAGGTTTTGCGAGGTGATCGCCGGGGCAAAGACGATTTTGTGGAACGGCCCAATGGGCATCTTCGAGGACGCCCGGTTCGCCGGGGGCACCTTCGCCGTGGCCAAGGCCGTGTGCGAGGCGACCGCCAACGGGGCCAAGAGCATCATCGGCGGCGGCGACAGTGTGAAGGCGCTGAACAAGGCCGGCCTCGGTGACCAAGTCACGTTTATGAGTACCGGCGGCGGCGCGAGCCTCAAGTTTCTTGAGGGCAAGGAACTGCCCGGAGTCGCGGCCTTGACCGACAAATAATTTTACGCATGGAAAAAGAACGCAAACTGATCGTGGCTGGAAACTGGAAGATGAATAAAACCGTCGCCGAATCACTCGACTTGGCCAACGGCTTGGTTCGAGAACTCAAGGACGTCACGGAGGTCGACATCGCCGTCTGCCCGCCTTTCACCGCACTGGCTGCGGTGTCCGAGGTGGTGATCGACTCGAACATTCGGCTCGGCGCGCAAAACATGAGCGAGAACGGCTACGGCGCCCACACCGGCGAAATCGCCGCCGGGATGCTCAAGGAATTCTCCGCCAAGTACGTCATCCTCGGCCACTCGGAGCGGCGACAGTACCAGCGCGAGTCGGACGAATTGGTGGCCGCCAAGGCCAAGGCCGCCCACGAGGCCGGCTTGAAACCGATCGTCTGCGTGGGCGAACAGCTCGAGGATCGCGAAGGCGGCCGCACGGAAGAGGTCGTCGGCACGCAGATCCGGGGCAGCTTGGCAGGCTTGACCACAGCCCAAATGGAAGGCACGGTCGTCGCCTACGAACCGGTCTGGGCCATCGGCACTGGCAAAACAGCCACGTCCGCTCAAGCGCAGGAAGTGCATGCATTCATTCGCAATCTGCTGGGCGACATTTTTGACGAGGACACAGCTAGGCGATTGCGCATCCAGTACGGCGGCAGCGTCAAGCCGGACAATGCGCGTGAGTTGATGAGCCAAACCGACGTGGACGGAGCCCTCGTGGGTGGTGCCTCGCTGGACGTGAGAAACTTTTCCGAGATTATCCTGAACTCGATCTGACATAACAAAACGAAACCATGACTCTAATATTAACAACCGTACTCGTCCTGAACTGCTTCTTCCTCGTGCTGCTGATCCTGATTCAGCTGCCGAAGAAGGAATCGGGCTCGGGCCTCGCTTTTGGTGGCGGCACGCTGGACATGGCGCTCGGCGCAGGCGCAGGTAACGTGCTGACCAAGCTCACCAAGGTCTCCGCATCGCTGTTCCTGTTGCTCTGCCTGGTGCTGGCCGTCATCGGCGGCACCGACAAGGGCGGCTTGAGCGAGCGGCTTGCCGGAGACGAGGCACCGGCGGCAGCCACCCCGCCAGCCAACCCCGCTTTAACGGCCCCGGCAGAGGCGACCGGCAAGGCTGAGGGAGCCGCGCCCAGCGCCCCCGCACCGGCTGCACCCGAGGCAGCCACGCCTCCGGCTGCCGTCGAGAAGCCCGCTGAGACACCGGCCGCACCGCCCAATGGCGAGGAGAAAAAATAAGCGAGGCTCCCATGATTTTCAAAAGCGTTCCTGTGCATCGGCTGGGGACGCTTTTTTTGTGCCTGTTTCTGCTTGGCCAAGCCGGCTGTTTTCAGCA
>DQOE01000286.1 GCA_015658765.1 Verrucomicrobiota bacterium
CGCATGGCCTCGGCGAGGTCGAAGCCCTCGATGCTGCGGGCGGAGCCTTTCCAGCCGTCGCCGTCGCTGGCGAGGATGAAGGTGGGCCGGTAGAACTCGCGCATGACGCGGGAGGCGACGATGCCGATGACGCCGAGATGCCACTCCATGTTGCCCTCGACGATGACGAAATCCTTCCCAGGGTCGAAGCGTTCGCGGACGTTCTCGACGGCCTGGGTGGAGATGTCGCGCTCGATTTTCCGGCGCTCGTTGTTGTAGTTGTCCAGGGTCTCGGCGGCTTTCTCGGCCTCGTACCGGTCCTTGGCCAGGAGGAGGTTGAGCGACGCGTCGGGGTTGTCCATCCGGCCGGCGGCGTTGAGGCGCGGGCCAAGTTGGAAGCCGATATTGAAGACGGTGACGGGCCCGGAGACATTGGCGATTTTTTTGAGGGAAACGAGGCCGGGGCGGGTGGTTTCGCCCAGTTGCTCGAGGCCGGAGCGGACGAGTATGCGGTTTTCGCCGGTCAACGGCACGAGGTCGGCGACGGTGCCCAGGGCGACGAGGTCGAGGTATTGCTTGAGGTCGAGGTCGCGCTCCTTTTGCAGGCCCTCCTGCCGGCCGCGCTTGACGAGTGCGTGGGCGAGCTTGAAGGCGAGCCCAACGGAGCAGAGTTCCTGAAAGTTCGGGTAGTCGTTGCTGAGCTGGGGGTTGACCATCGCGAGCGGCTCGGGCGGCGGCACGCTGACCTGGTGGTGGTCCAGCACGAGGACGTCAACTTTTTTGCTGTTGAGAAACTCGATGGCCTCGACGGCGGTGGAGCCACAATCGACGGCGAGCACGATGTTCACGTCGAATTTTTCGAGGCATTTCTCCAGGGCCACGGCGCTCAGGCCGTAGCCGTGGTCGAAGCGGCCGGGCAGATACGGCTGCACGGTCCAGCCCAGCTCGGTCAACATCTCCGCGAGCAACGCCGTGGAGCTGACGCCGTCCACGTCGTAGTCGCCATAGATCAACAACCGCTCGTTGTCTTCCCGCGCCTTCCAGAGCCGCTCGACGGCGGCATCCATGTTTGGAATCAGATATGGGTCGGCCAACAACTTGAGCCTTGGGTTCAGGAACTCGCTGACTTCCGCCTTGCTGGCAACGCCCCGGTTGACGAGGCATTGCGCCATGAGTGGCGACAGCGGCAGCTCGCGAAAGAGTTGGCCGGTTAAGAGCGGTTGTGAGGGTGCGAGGCTCCAGCGATATTTCACGCCGGAATCCGAACCCTCCTTGATGTCCGGATCAGTTTGTCAGGGTTATTGTTCATACTACTAAAAATTCTTTCGGTGGCCCGGCTTGGCCAAGCGCCTGGCGCTCACGTTCCCCCGGTCTCTTCCGGTTCCTTTTTCGACGCGAACAGCGAGGTGGCGATGGACAGGCCAAGGAGCGCCGCGACGATGATGAGGACTCTGTTGTGGTTGTCCTCAAAATTGAGCCACTCGGGCCGGCCGTCCCAAAGGACGATCAACATCTTGAATCCGATGAACACCAGCACGAGTGCCAGGCCGTATTTCAGGTAGCAAAAATGTCGCAACAGGCCAACCAGAACGAAATAAAGCGATCGGAGGCCCAAAATTGCAAACACATTCGACGTAAAAACAATGAACGGCTCTGTGGTGATGCCGAAGATGGCCGGAATGGAGTCCACCGCAAAAATCAAGTCGGTGGTCTCGACCATGATCAGGCACAGGGCCAGCGGCGTGAGCGCTCGGCGGCCGTCCAGTTGGGTGAAAAACCGCTGTCCCACGAATTGTGTTGTCACGGGGTAAATCCTGCGGGCCAAGCGGATCACGATGTTTTTCTCAGGCTCCACCTCTTCGTCCCCGACAAAGAGCATTTTGATGCCGGAGAACAGCAGGAAGGCGCCGAAGACGTACAGGATCCAGTCAAACTGGTGGATCAGTCCCGCGCCGCCAAAGATCATTGCCCCGCGCATGACGAGTGCGCCGAGGATGCCCCAGAACAGGACGCGATGCTGATACTCCAGTGGCACGCGGAAGTAGGAGAAAATCAGCGCGATGACGAACACGTTGTCCATCGAGAGCGACAGTTCCACCACGTAGCCGGTGATAAAGAGCTTGGTGTGATCGGTACCCCATTGGTCGCCGATCATCATCGGGGCCAGCCAGAGGGCGAACGCCATGGCCATCGAGAACCAGATGGTCGTCCAGATCAGCGCCTCGCGAAAGCCGACGGCGTGGGCCTTGCGGTGGAACACGCCCAAGTCCAGCGCGAGGAACACCAGCACCGCGCCGACAAACCAAACCCAGCTTATCGGGGAGATGGTCAGTGCGGCTTCGTTGGCGGCGGCGAGTATCATGTCGGGTGTCTCTGCGGCGTGGCGCTTGGCCAAGCGCGGTGTACGCGAGGCTCAGGCAAAAGGAAAGCCGCCAAGGAGTGGTGGCTCCCCGGCGGCTGGCAAAATCTCTGCCACCTCAGGCCTCCGAGGTGGAAATGCTGTGCTGCGTGATCACGGTCTCGTCCGCCAGGCTTGGCTTCTTCCCCTTGTTTTTCCAGAGCACCAGCGAGCCGGCGATGAAGATGCTGGAGAACGTGCCGGTGACCACGCCGGCCAGCAGCACGAAGGCAAAGGAGTGGATCGCGCCGCCGCCGAGCAGGAACAGCGATCCCGCCGCCAGCAGGGTGGTGCCGGAGGTGATGATCGTGCGGCTCAGCGTCTTGCTGATGGCACCGTTCATGATCTCGGTGAACGAGCCTTTCACATTCAGTTTCAAGTCCTCCCGAATGCGGTCGAAGATCACGATAGTGTCGTTGATTGAGAAGCCGATGATCGTCAGCACGGCTGCCATCACCGGCGCGCTCAACTCGCCGCCCCACATGAAAAAGAGGCCCAGCGTCATCAGCACGTCATGGCAGATGGCGAGGATGGCCCCCAGCGCGAACGAGAACTCGTAGCGGAACGTGACGTAAACAAGAATGGCGAACAGGGCGATCAACAGCGACTTGGTCGCGCCCTGCAAAATCTCACCGCTGATGCTCGGGCCTGTGCGCAACTGGCTGACCTTCTTAAACTCTGCGTCAGC
>DQOE01000009.1 GCA_015658765.1 Verrucomicrobiota bacterium
ACGACTGAGGCATGCCGGGGCGCGCCCCCTGCGGCAACCGGCCGACGACGTACTCTGCATCGAACAGATTTCGCGCGGTGGCGAACACCTTGGTGCTGTCGCTAATCTGGTATTGCACCGTGAGATCGGCAGTGAAGTAGCCTGGCACTTCGCCGTAGCGTGAGTCGTACGCGCCGGAATGATTGTACGGGCCGGAACCGTTCGCTCCCGATGCATTCGTATCCCCCACGTAGGTGCCATCCAAGGCGATGCGGTATTTGCCGGCATCCAAACCAACACCAACGTGAAACTGCACTTCCGGGACATACGGCACCGTATTGCCCGGCCGCGCCCCGCTGAAGATGCTCTCGCCGTCCGCCGAGCTCGCGCCGCTCTCAAACTCCGCCTTGGTCAGCGTGATGCCGAAGGTCACCGGCAGGCTGTAGCCCGCGTCGTTGGCCGCACCGAAGTCGTAGCCAAGCTGGAGTTCCAATCCCAGTGCACTGATCTCGCCGTCGTTCGGGCCATCATCGATCACGACGGTTTCGCCGCCTTCAAACTCTTCGAAGCCGGTGCCCAGGTTGTCCGGCACGATGAAGTCCGACAGGTCGGAGTAAAAAATTGCTCCAGTGGCGCTGAACGCCTCGTTTTGATAACGGGCACCCAACTCGTAACTAACAGAGCTTTCCTCCTTGAGCGACTCGCCGCTGCGAATGTAGGAACGCGGCCCCGGCAACGATGCCCCGCGATAGACACCCGCGAACAGGTTCAGGCTGTCCTGCAAATCATACGAGAGACCCAAGCCACCGGTCACGACGTCGAGATCGCCCGTGCCCGCCGCAGGAGACTTGTCAGACGTGCGGGTGTTTTGATCGTAGGAATAGTCCAGAGACTCGTAGCGGATGCCGGGAGTGACTATGAGTTTGTCTTTAATCGCAATTCGATCCTCGAGGTACAACGACCACGCCTCGGTGTTTTGGCGGCGATCTCCGGCCTTGCCACTTGGGGCGTCCGGACCGGCGGTGGACAGGTTGCCGTTGGCGTCCTGCGTGTAGTGCTGATACCACTGCAGGCGGTTGACTTCATCCTCGTGATAGCGCACGCCAAACTTGATTTGGTTGTCCAGCGAGCCCAGCGCCAGGTCGTACGTCAACACCGACTCAACGCCCTTCGATGTGTAGCCACGATTATTCGCCTTGTTGCGCAACTCACCGGCGGCCTGACCCTTGACCACTGCAAGAAAACTCGGGTCGTCCCACTCTTTATATGCCGACTTGCCGTTGACTTTGTCCAACTTGAACCAGTTACGGTGGAAGTTGTTGAAATAAGCCGTGGTTTTCAGTGAAGCGTTGCCGCTCAACTCGGCAAAGTGACGCAGATACCCTCGTGAAGCGTAGGTGTTGATCCTGTCGTTGCGGGTCGCAGCGTAGCGGGTGTAAGGGTTGGCCCCGAAATCCTCATCAGTGATTCCGAGGTAAGTTTCGTTGGCGTCAAAATCAGTGCTGCTCAACTTCAACTCAATCGATTGATAGTTCGCCGTGTTTGGCTCCCACGACAGCTTGAACATCGGCTCGCTCCGGGTAAAACCAGTTTCGCCGGCCGCCCCCTGCAACTCCTTGAAGCCGTCGGTCGTGCGGTAGTACCCCTCAACAAGGTAACCGATGCGGCCGATGTCCGTGTCCTGTTTACCGCCGTGATAAATGTGCGCGACCATCTCGTCAAAGCTGCCGTAGTAAACCTTGGAGTACGTGGTGAGCTCCTCCGGAATTGCGGTGGAAAGGTAATTGATCGCGCCGCCCGTGGTGTGCGGCCCGTACTTCACTTGGCTGGAACCCTTGATGACCTCCAAGCCGCTCATCCGCTCTAGGGTTGGGCTGTAGTAAGCCGACGGCGCAGAGTACGGGGCCGGGGCCGCGAGGATGCCGTCCTCCATGATGGTAACCTTGGAACTGCGGCCCATGTCGATTCCGCGCAGACTGATGTTCGGAAAATTGCCGTAACCATCCTCAGGGCGAACGTAAACCCCCGGAACACGGCGCAACGCTGAGTTAATGTCACTGATGGAGTGAACACGAAGATCGTCGATGTCCAAATACGTCGCCGATCCGGTAATCAAGTTAACACCCTCCTTGGAGCCAACGATCGCGCCGCTGACCAACACCGGATCCAACTCATCAGCTGCATCGGAAGCGTCTTGAGCAACCGCAGAAACCACCCCGAACGAACAGGCACTCGCAAAAAGAGCGCGAACTGATTTTTTGATTTTGAGACTCTTTCTCATCTAATTCTGCTTATAAAAGCCGCCCTGTTGGCGGCTCGGTGCAGATAATGAGATTCAATCGCAAATAAGTCAACCGTTTTCTCTATGTTTTTTTGAGATAACCTGTTTTTGAGCAAGAATGTTCAGTTTTCGGCGTTGTGTTTTTTGATTTCGCCCGACGTGAGGGCTCGATTGAAGTACGCGATCTCGTCCAACTTGCCGACGAAATCAATCAAACCATCATCCGACCCTCCAAAGACGAGTTTCATTTTGGGTGCCGACTCGTTGCGATTCGGCTCCCATTTTTCGTCAAGATGCTTCACCCCGTTAACCCAGAGTTGATAATTTCCGGGACGGCCTACCACGACAACGTGATGCCATTTTCTAGGCGAAACAGCGGCCCTCCCCACTCGACCGGGAACGATCGTCAAAACAGGTTCCTCGACATTGGTTACCCCGAATATCCGCAAATGCAGCCCGGCAAACTCAGCCACGAAACTGTCCCGGCCGCGCGGCGATTTGATCGCGCCGTTCCAGAGCCAAAACTCGATGGTGAACGAACTTGTTTTCGGCACATCGACGACGACACGGCCTCCGGCAAAGTGCGCCGCGCGCGAAGTGGTAATGGCCTCGTTCGAGTGACGATAGCCCGACAAGTGAAACGCGACCCCCGATTTATACTCGGCATCGTTCCCGTTGCCGGTTGTATCGGTGGCGGTCGGGCCGGCCTGTTCACCCAAGCGCCAATAAGCGGTCGGCTTCGACGCCATCACCGCCTTGGCATACGGCGACATCGGCTCGACGTATTTTTTGCGCGCTTGG
Source organism: Verrucomicrobiota bacterium (assembly GCA_015658765.1). Classification (GTDB taxonomy): domain Bacteria; phylum Verrucomicrobiota; class Verrucomicrobiia; order Limisphaerales; family UBA1096; genus UBA1096. The sequence continues at coordinate 3,062 of DQOE01000009.1, forward strand.
CCGGAGGCTTGCTCAAGCAGGCGGGTGGTCTCCTCGACGATGCGCGGTTCGGCGTTGACCTCGAGCCCGGCGGTGCGCGCTGGCCAAGTGGTGTAGCCACCGAGCGTGTGCTGTTCCGGCGGCGGGATGTAGCCGCTCGCGCCATTGGCCAGGCTGATGTTGAACGTCAGTGGCAGCGGGCTGGCCGACTTGAGCTTGAGGCCGGTCAACGCGTAAACCTCGCA
>DQOE01000357.1 GCA_015658765.1 Verrucomicrobiota bacterium
GGAAACAGATAACCGGTATCGACAAAAATCACAGGGATGTCTGGTCGAACCTGCGTGGCAAGGTGCAGCATCACCGCCGCTTGGGCACCAAAACTCGAGGACAACACCAACCCATCACCGAATTGCCCGGACGCCCAGGCCAAACGCTCGGAGGCGGACGCCTGCTCGAGGCGGGCGTTGGTCTCGCGCAGATCAAAGCCGGGATCGGAGGCTGAATCGTTGGCCAATGTTGCTTCCAAAATAAATTACCTATACCCAATAGATTTTATTGAGATTAAGCCGATTTGCCCTGCTGTCAACGGTTTTTTGGTAGTTTTTTCAGCTGAAAACACAGGGTGAAAACTCAGTATTTTTGTACCATTTCGCCTGTTATGATGCCTGAGAGGATCATTTCGACGGTGCGCTCGACGGCTCCTTCGTTGCTTTGAACCACTTTTCGTGCCGATTGTCCAAGCGCGATCCGCTTGGCTTCGTGGCTGAGCAAATTGTCGATTGCCGACTCAAGGCCGGCTTCATCCGCTACTTGGATTGCGGCATCATTGGCCAGAAACTTGGACGTGATTTCCTCGAAATTCCCCATGTGCGGGCCGAACACGATCGGCTTGGCCAAGCCGGCCGGTTCGATCGGGTTTTGGCCGCCCTGCGCCGTGAGGCTTTTGCCTATGAACACGACCGTAGCCTCCTCGTAAAAATATTTCAACTCGCCGGTGGTGTTAACGAGCAGGCAGTCGAGGCTCCCCTGCTCCCGGGGCGGCGTGTTGCTGCCGATCTCGCTGCGATAAACAAAACGCACTCCGAGCTTGGCCAGGGCGTCGCCCACTTCACGGCCGCGCTCGGCATGGCGCGGCACCAAAACGAGAAACAGGTCGGGGTGTTTTTCGCGCAACCGCCTGGCCAAGCGGGCAAGGATCACCTCCTCGCCGCTGTGGGTGCTGCCGCCAACGAGCAACGGTGCGCCTTTCGGCACACCCAGATTTTGCGTCAGGTTTGAAACGTCCAGCAGACGTTCCCGGCTGATCCCTGTCCCGTCAAATTTACAACTGCCAAACACGTTAACCACTTCGTTGTTGCACCCAAGTTCGACCAGGCGCTTGGCGTCGTGTTCGCTTTGGGCGCCCACACCGGTGAACCCGGCGAAAAACCGGCGAAACAAAAAGCGGAACCGGCAATACCCCCTGAACGACTTTCCGGAGATGCGGGTGTTCACGAGGAAGTGCGGGATCTTCCGGGCCTGCAGCCCCCAAAGGAAGTTCGGCCAAATCTCGGCCTCGACGAGCACCACCGCCTTGGGCCGGATGGTGGCCAGGGCGCGCCGGACAAATCCCCGGCGATCCATCGGGTAGTAAATCTTGCCAACCTCGGCGGGGAGTTTTTTGTGCAACTCGCTCATCCCCGTGGTGGTGGTGGTGGAGACGACCAGCTTAAGGTTGGGCAGGCGCGGCTGAAGAACCTTGATAAGTTGCACGCAAATGTTCACCTCTCCGACACTGACCGCATGCAGCCAAATGACGTCCCGGTTGCTGATGGCCTGCTTGAACTTGGTGGAATACCGGCCCAACCGCTCGCCGAAACCCTTCCGCCACCCGCCGCGGCGTCTCATTCTCAAAAAATAGTAGGGCGCTGAAAGAATAAAACAGGCCTCAAAAAGAATGTTGTAAATAAATTGCACCCGGCAGTTTGATCTTTTGCCTCTCGACCCTCCGTCCAGAACCTTTCGGCAGTCTGCCAAGGAACAGGCATAAATGCAATTTATTGAAGCCTACCGGGGCTTTCTGCGTACTAGTGGTGGTTGAGAACCGGACAGGCGTCGAGAGGCGGTGAACGTTTGGATTGAAAGAACACGTTTTACCCCCTACCATCTCACCCGCTTTCATTTATGAAAAACATCATTATCGTTGCGCTGGTTGTGGCAGTGGGAGTTTTTGGCTACTTCCAGTGGCAGGGCAGGGAACAACCCAACAGCAACAAAGCCCGGGTTAAAGACCGAAAAACAACCGAGGTCATCGAAAACCGCGACATCGATTTCACGGTGCGCGTGGCGGGTGAAATCAGCCCGGCGGACAAGGTTTCCGTACGGCCGGAGGTTCACGGCAAGATCGCCGAGTTGCCGGTGGACATCTCCGACCGCGTGGCCAAGGGCGACCTGCTTTTCCGCCTGGACGACAAGGATCTCAAGATCGAAATTGATTCCCGCAAAAAGCAGATCGACAGCGCCACGCTTCAACTAGAGCAGGCCAAGAGTGAGTTTGAGCGTTCCAAGCAACTTTTCGAGGAGCAATTGATTTCCACGGAAATCTTTGAACGAGCCAAGACCAATTACGAGCAGGCCCTCATTTCGCGCGATCGCTCCCAGAATGATTATCAACTCGCACTCGAGAAGCTTTCGAAAACCAGTGTTCTTGCCCCCTTCGACTGCACCGTGCTGTCCCGGCCGGTGTCGATCGGCCAAGCGGTATCCGGCACGGGAGGCCAAGGTTCCGGCACCGAGGTGATGGAGATTGCCGACCTGAACAACCTCATCATCCAGGCGCATGTCAACCAGGCGGACGTGGCGCGCATGAGCAAGGAACAGGAGGTGAAAATAGAGATTGAGGCCATCACCGACCTCATCATCGATGGCATCGTCGAGCGGATAGCGCCACAAGCGACCATCCGCAACAGCATCAAGGGCTTCTCCACGCGCATCAAGTTGCTGACCAGCAACCCGGCCATCATCCCCGGCATGACCGCCAGCATCAGCATCCCGGTCGCCTCGGCGGACAACGTCGTCGCCGCGCCGCTGGCCGCCATTTTCACCGAGCGCAACGAGACGGAACAGCGCACCGAGATTTTTGCCTACGTGAAAAATGGTGAAGTTTTTGACAAGACAATGCTCGACGTCGGCGTCAACGACCTGAACCACACGGAAGTCCTGCGCGGATTGAAGGTCGGGGATGTCGTCGCCATTGAAAAACCGGACGACGACAAAATCGGCGAAACGATCTCGCTCGATGGCAAGGTTGTCGCCAAGTCGGAACCCGAGAAAAACCCGCTCGTGGAGAAGTACGACAAAAACGGGGACGGCAAACTGGATCGCGAAGAAATGCAGGCCGCCATGGCAAGCATGACCGACGAAGAGAAGAAAAAAATGCGTGAACAGATGATGAAACGATTCGGCGGACGCCAAGGCAGCTCGCGCGGAGGAGGCAGTCGCAGCGGCGGCGGAAGCAGTCGGCGCGGCTCAAGAGGCCCTCGCTAAACGCCGCTTGGCCAAGCGCAATACACCGAACACCCCATGGCCCTCCTCGAACTCAGGGACATCCACAAAACCTACCATCTCGGCGGCGAAACCATCCGGGCGCTTGACGGCGTGTCGCTGGACATCGACTCGGGCGAGTTCATCTCGATCATCGGCCCGTCCGGCAGCGGCAAATCGACCTTGATGCACATCCTCGGCTGCCTCGACTCGCCCACTTCCGGCACGCTCAGGTTGGATGACACGATGATCCACGACGCCTCCTCCCGTCAACTGGCCTCCATCCGGAACAAAAAAATCGGTTTCGTATTTCAGTTTTTCAACCTGCTGCCCAAGTTGACTGTCCGCCAGAATGTCGAGTTGCCGATGATTTACAGCGGCTACAACGGCAAGGAACGGCGCGAGCGCGCCATGACTGCACTGCGCCGCGTCAACATGGAGGATCGCAGCAAGCATCGCCCGTCGCAGTTGTCCGGCGGCCAGCAGCAGCGCACCGCCATCGCCCGGGCGTTGGTGAACGATCCGCGCATCATTTTCGCCGACGAACCGACCGGCAACCTCGACTCACACACGGGCGAGTTGATTCTCGAGATGTTCGATCAGCTCCACAACGAGGGCCGCACGGTGATGCTCGTCACGCACGACCCGGAGATCGCAGCCGTGACGCCGCGGAGCATTGAGATTCGCGACGGCAAAATCGCCAACGAGGCCGACCCCACGCTGGCGGGCAACACGCCTCGGTTTGAGCAGATCACAAACGGTGAAGCGAAGGCAACGACCTAGTTTTTCGGGATGAATTTTGGCACGGTCATCCAAAGCGGCATCAAGGAAATCGGGGCGCACTGGTTCCGGTCGTTGCTGACGATGTTCGGGGTCATCTGCGGTGTGGCGAGCCTCGTGACGATGGCCGCGTTCGTGAAGGGAAAGGAAAACCTCCTGCGCGAGTCGCTGGCCGAGACCGGCGGGCTTGAGAAAATAACTGTGGAGTCCGAGGACGACCTGCCGGACTACCAAAAGCACCTCGAGGGCGAAGCCAGGGGCGTCACGCTCAAGGACGTGTACGCGCTGCAAAACGGCGCGCCGATGGTTCACGACATCACGCCGTCCATAAACAAAAGCCGCTACCGGGGCTACCTGCGGGTGAGTCGCAAGGGGCGCGGGGCGCGGCCATGGATGTTGCAGGGCACTTGGCCTAGCGCGCTGGAAATACAGGAACACGAGATCGAGCACGGCCGGATGTTCACGATGATGGACGATCTGCTGGCCAACAACGTCTGCGTCATCGGCACGGAAATTCGCAACTCGCTTTTCGACGAGGTGGACGACCAGGGCGAAACGATCATCCC
>DQOE01000371.1 GCA_015658765.1 Verrucomicrobiota bacterium
CCAAGCTCTTCGCCGGACCAAAAGGCGAAGATCACGCCGCGCTGAAACTCCTCCGGCCTGGCTTCCCTCCGCTTGGCCAGACTGGACGCCATCTCGAGCAACGTCGCTACGCCGGAAGCGTTATCGTCCGCGCCGTTGTGAACCATGCCTTCTTCGCCCTTGATGCCGAAGCCGCCGGTTTCTCCGCGACCAAGGTGATCGTAGTGCGCGCCGAGCATCACGTACTCGGTTGGCGTATTCGTCGTCGCTGGGCCAACCGGAGGCAACAATGCGACGAGGTTGCTGTCCTTTTGCCGGATGCGCTTGAGCGAGGTTTTGATGCTCAGCACGATGCCTGGCAGCGACAGCTTGTGCACCGCGTGCGGGTTTTCCTTGTCGAGCGACGATTGCAGTTGCCTAAGTGACTTGCCGTAAAACTGCACCAGCGAGTTGCCAACTTCGCCGCTGATGGAGATCACTGGAATGCCCGCGCCGGCCATGCTGCTGTCGAAACTCAGCTTGGCCAGCGCGCCGGGGTTTGGGGAGTTCGGGCCGGTGACAACAAGCAGTGCTTTGGCGCCATGGTTGCGGGCGATGAGTGCCTTGTAGCGAAGGCCGGCGTAGCGGTTGAGTTCCTGCCGCCGATCGACCGAAATGTCCTCCGGCACGTAGCGAAGAACCATCACGATTCTGTCTTTCACATCGAGGTCGCCGTATGAGTTGTAGCCGACACCGAGTTCGCCCGGCTTGGTCAGTCCGTAGCCGGCAAAGACCACTTCGCCCTCGACCACGCCATTGGCCGAAAACGCCAGCGGCCGGAAATCCTTACCTAACTCGAAGGCTTGATCTTCGCCGGTGTGGCCTCGGAGGATCATGCGGTTTTCCTGTTTCACCAGCTCGACACCGCCGGTGAACTCAAACGTGTGATCGAAGCTATCCTTACCGGAGCCAATTGGTTGCAGTCCGGATTTGGCCAAATGCTGCCGAATGTAGTCGGCTGCCTTGCGGATTCCTTCGCTGCCGGTACGGCGGCCCTCCAAATCGTCTGATGCGAGAAAGGTGACATGTTCTTTCAGGTCATCGATCGAGACGCTGGAGGACAGGGTGGCTTGGCCGGATTCGCGTTCCGGTGCTTGGCCAAGCGCGGCCAGTGAGCCCTGATGATTCCACTTGGCGAGAAAAAGTTGCGACTGCTTCTCCGGCGTGGCGTTTGACGTCCAGCAAAGTTGTGTGCCGTCTGGCGAGAAAACCGGTAGGCCATCGAAGCCGGCGCGCTCGGTGACACGGATCGGTTCGTGTTGGCCAAGCGCATCGACGAGGTACAGTTCGAAGTTGGTAAAACCAAGCTTGTTGCTGGCGAAAATAATGTAGTCACCGGACGGATGAAAATATGGTGCCCACGACATTGAATTGAAGCTGGTTATTTTGCGGACGTCTGAACCGTCGGGTTTCATCGTGTGAATTTCCGCCACCGTACCGGACTTGTTGAAGCGTCGCCAAACAATCCTCGAGCCGTCCGGCGAGAAAAACGGGCCTCCGTCGTAACCGGGTGTGCGGGTCAGTCGTGTCTGTCCTGAGCCGTCGGCGTTCATGATGTAAATTTCGCCAAAGTAAGAGAGGTCGATCTCACGGAGTTTTTTCTCCTCGTCGGAGAGGTTGTCGGCATAGGCGCTGCGAGTGGAACTGAAAATAATCCTCGAGCCGTCCGGCGAGAAGCCGGCCTCGGCGTCGTAGCCCAGCGCGGTGGTGAGTTGGCGCAGGTCGGTGCCGTTCGGGTTGGCGGTGAAGATGTCCATCGTCTCGTCGTAGTCCCACGAGTAACGGCGCTGTTTTCCGGAGGCGCGAAAATCGAGTTCGGCCTTCTGCTTGGCCTTGGCTTGTGGGTCGTGATGCGTCGAGCCGAAGAGCACCCGCCCGCCGCTGGGGTGAAAAAATGCGCAGGTGGTCTTGCCGTGTCCAGGCGAGACACGCGCAGAGTCGCCGGTTTCGAAATCGAGCGTGTAAATCTGGTAGAACGGATTGCCAGCCTCCCGTTCGCTTTGAAAGATCAGCTTGGAGCCGTCGGTGCTGAAGTAGCCTTCGCCGCTGCGCCGACCCTCGAAGGTGAGCTGCCGGACGCGAGAGAGAAACGCGCCTTGCCCCTCGGCGGCATGCGCGCCTAGCCAGGCGGCGGCGAACAGTGTGGCGATAAGCAGCGCGCCTGGCTTGCTGAAGGAATGGCCTTTCATTTCGCCGCTGGTTTTAGTTTCAACCGGCCCAATTTTCAACTAAGAGATTGGCCGTGATCCGCATCGAGACAGTCGGGAGCCGGGCGCAGCTCCGCGAGTTTGTCCGGTTTCCGCTGAGCATTTACCCCGGCGACTCGCCGTGGGTGCCTCCGGTTTGGCGCGATGAAATGATGCGGCTCGATAGGGCGCGCAGCCCGTTCTTTACGCACTCGGACGCGGCGCTGTTCCTCGCACGGGACGCCGACGGCGAGCCGGTCGGGCGCATCGCGGCGATCCGGTTCAACCGCCACCTCGAGATGTACGGCGACGGCGTTGGCTTCTTCGGCTTCTTTGAGTGCGTTGATGACGAGTCGGTGGCCGGACGCCTGTTCGCGGCGGCGGCGGAGTGGCTGCGCGGGCAGGGGCTCCAGCGCATGCGCGGCCCGGCGAGCTTTACCATCAACGAGGAGATCGGGTTGCTGATCGAGAATTTCGACGAGCCGCCGACGCTGCTCACGACGTGGAACCCGCCGTACTATCGGCGGCTGGTCGAGTCGGCCGGCTTGGCCAAGGCGGAGGATCTGCTGGCGCGCGAAGTGGCGTTCGCCGACGTGGACATGCGCTACCTCGAGCGCTTGGCCAAGGCGGGGGCGCGGAATGGCCAAGTGACGATTCGCCGGGCGAACCTGGCCAAGCTCGAGACGGAGATCGACATCCTCGTGAAAATTTACGCCGAGGCGTGGAGCGAGAACTGGGGCGCGGTGCCGTTCAGCCATGACGAGTTCCAGAAACTGGCCGGGGATCTCAAGCCGTTCCTGCTGGCGGAGTGCACGCTGATTGCCGAGTACGACGGAGAACCAGTGGGCATCTGCGTGGCGGTGCCGGACATCAACGTGGCGGTCAAGGCGTGCGGTGGCCGGTTCGGGCCGCTTGGCCTGTTGCGCTTTTTGCTCGCGCGCCGGCGGATCGACCTGATCCGTGGTCTGGTGGCGGGGGTGCTGAAGGCGCACCGCAACAAGGGCATCGAGTCGGCGTTCGGCTCGCGGATTGCTCGGGCGCTGATGGACAGTCGCTACAAGCGGATCGAGTTTTCGTGGATGCTCGAGTCGAACTTCCGCGTGCATCGCGTGCTGGAAAACTCCGGCGCGAAAGTGACCAAGCGCTGGCGCGTCTACGAGCGCGAACTCTAAGCCCCTCACCCCTGCCCCCTCACTTCTTATGAACGACGTCTTTGTCGCAGTGGGGGCAGTGGTACCGGCCGGCGGCCTGCTCGGCGGCATCCAGCTTTAGGCTTTGGCCGCACTCGGCTCAGTCGACGATTTCCGGGATCGGCTCGCGGCGTTCGCCCTCGGGAACCAACTCGGGGTTGATTGAGTGAAGAATCCCGATGGCGGCAGCCTTGGGATCGGCGGCGCCGGTGATGGGGCGGCCGATCACCAGCCAGTTTGCCCCGGCTTGGATGG
>DQOE01000214.1 GCA_015658765.1 Verrucomicrobiota bacterium
CCGGCGAGCGGTTGGCCGGTGTTCATTTGGCAGACGCCGCCCGAGTGGTTGATGCCGTTGGTCCAGCAGGAGCGAATCACCGCGAGATCATCGACGCACCCGGCGGTGTGCGGCAGCCAGTCGCTCACCCAGGCGCCGCTTTGGCCGTGCCGCTTCCATGTGCGCGGACTCGCGAGCAGCGGCGACTCCGTCTCGCCCATCGCCGTGATCGGTCGCTTGAAACTTTCCGGCATCCGCTGCCCGGCGAGCTTGTTGAGCAGCGGCTTGGGGTCGAACAGGTCGATGTGACTCGGGCCACCCTCCATGAATAGGAAAATGACGTTCTTCGCCTTGGGCGCGAAGTGCGCTTGGCCAGGCGCCAATGACCCGGCGTCGGCGAACGCCTTGTCACGCGCGAGAATACCGCTGAGTGCCAACGCGCCAAACCCGGCACCGCCGCGAAGCAACAGCTCCCGCCGCGAAAAAATTTCATCCGTGACTTGTGCTCCAAAATTCATGATTCAATCCACATACAAAAAGGCGTTGGCGTTCATGAGCACATGGCAGTACTCGGCGAGCGCGGCCAAGCCGGACGGCTTGTTCGCCGCGCCGCAGGCATCGAGAAACGCCAGCGCGTCGTTGAGTTGCGACGGCAGCGGCGCTTGGCCAAAGGCCAACTCGTGCGCGACAGCGACCTGCGCCCCGGCGTTGCCAGGGTGGCGCTTGGCCAGGCGCTTGGCCAGGGCCGACGCCCGGTTGCGCGTCCACTCGCTGTTGAGCAGCAGCAGCGACTGCGTCGCGGTGGTGGTCACGTTGCGCTGCGGCATGTGCGAAATATGATCCGGCGAGTCGAAGGTGTGCATCACTTCGTCGGGGCTGTTACGCATCACCTTGCGATAAATAGAACGGCGATTCGACTCGTCGGCCACAACACCTTCGCCGCCCGACTCCAAATCCAGTTCGCCGGAAACGGCCAGCAACCCGTCGCGCACCTGCTCCGCGCTTAACCGGCGAATCGGCGCGCGGGCAAACCCGGTGTTGGCCGGGTCGGCCTGCTCCGACTGCGCGTTGGCCGACGCCTGCCGGTACGTCGCGCTGGTGACCATCCGCCGGTGCATTTTCTTGAGGCTCCAGCCGTCGGCGACGAATCGCGCCGCGAGCCAGTCGAGCAACCCGGGATGCGTCGGCGGCTCGCCGAGCTTGCCGAAGTCGCTGGCGTTGGCGGCCAAGCCGCGACCGAAATGCTGCTGCCAAAGCCGATTCACCATCACGCGGCTCGTCAGCGGGTTGTCCGGGCTCGTGATCCACTTCGCCAGCGCCGTGCGGCGGCCGGTCGACCTCAGCGCGGCCGGCGGCAGAGTGATGCGTGCCGAACCGGGATTTAGGATGCTCAAGAAACCCGGCTCGACGTTATCGCCTTTTTTCGGGATGCGAGTGGCCGGAGCCACCGGACCGGCGTCGCTGATAACAAACTTCACCTGGGGTAGAGGCTTCGGCTTTTGGGCCTCGAACGACTTCAACTCAGCCCGAAGTCGCTCCCATTCCTCCTTCGTGCCGCCCTTGAGTCGCTCTGATAACTTCTCAGGCTCAACACCAAACTGTCGCTCTGATAACTCCGCGATCTGCCGCTCATAGCCGGTACGATCCTCAGGTCGCTTTCGAACCATGGTTTTGATTCTGTCGATGAATTTGTTAAAGCCCTCGCCGGTGGTGTTTTTCAACAGGGTTGGCAGCTCAATGGCGTGGAGTTGCCTGCGTATGTCATCTGTCGCAGCGGCCCAAGCCTTGTGCTGCTCAAAAAACTCAAAACGCTGCGAGACGGTGCCAACCGGCATTGAGTCGCGGGGGAGCAGCGGCGTGAAGAACGCCCGCATCCGATAATAGTCGCGCTGCGGTATCGGGTCGAATTTGTGGTCATGGCACCGCGCACACTGCAGGCCCATGCCCAAAAATACGTCGCCAGTGACGTTGGTGACGTCGGCAAGGATTTCGTTCCACTGCGTCTCCACGTCGCGCTGGTTGTATTCGTAAATCCAATGGCGCAAAAACATCGTGGCGATAAGTGCGTCACGGTTACCGGGATCAATCTCGTCGCCGGCCAACTGCTCCCGGACAAACCGGTCATACGGTTTGTCTGTGTTGAACGAACGGATGACGTAGTCGCGGTACCGCCACGCCTCAGGCCGATAGTGATCCGACTTATAGCCGTCAGAGTCGGCGTAGCGCACAAGGTCGAGCCAAAATGTTGCCTGACTCTCTCCGTAACGTGGACTGTCGAGCAATCGATCGACCAGTTTTTCGTAGGCATCCGGAGAATCGTCGTCAAGAAAGGCGGCAATCTGTTCCGGTGCCGGAGGCAGGCCAGTGAGATCGAGACACACACGGCGAATGAGTGTCCGGCGATCCGCCGTCGTTGCCGGCGACAACTCCTGCGCAGCCAACCTTCGGGCAATAAAATGGTCGATCTTGTTGATCGCCCAGCCGCCACCAGCATCCGGCACCGCCGATTGGCGAACCGGCTGGAACGCCCACCAATCGCGATCCGCCCGGGTAAACTCTGCCGCAAGAACCGAGCCACCCAGCAAAACCCATAAAATGGCCAAGCGCTGAATCATCACCGCAAAACTATCACGTTTCGTGTGCTGTCGGGAGAAAAATATCCTCGCTCGGCCGAGCGCTTGGATTGGGATTGCACGACGGGATGTTGAGGAATAGGCTTTGCCCACTCACTCCATTTTACACATGAACACTTCCTCCACTATACGCACGCCCCGGCGGCAGTTTATTAAGTCCTCGAGCGCCTCAATCAGCGCCCTGGCCACCGTCCACCTGACCAGCGGCCTGCGGGCCGCCAGCCCCAATGACAAGGTGTCTCTGGGTATCATTGGCCCGGGCGGCATGGGGCGAAATCACATCGGGAATCTCAACAAACGCAAGGACGTCCAGATCGCGTTCGTGTGCGATCCCGATTCCAACCACCAGGCCAACGCCGCAAACATGGTCGAGTCCGGCACCGGCATCAAACCGAAGCAGGTTGGGGACATACGGGAAATACTGGAGGTGAAAAGTGTGGACGCGGTGTTCATCGCCAC
>DQOE01000395.1 GCA_015658765.1 Verrucomicrobiota bacterium
GGAAAGGACGTCGACCTGTCCGGTTGGCGTTTTTCCAACGGCATTCAATACACCTTTCCGGCGAACACGACCCTTGAGCCGGGCGGCCAACTGGTTGTCGCCGAGAACCCGACGGAGCTGCGTCGCAAGTTTAAGCTAAGCGCGTCGGTTGTGTTCGGGCCGTACATCAACCGGCTCTCGAACGGCGAAGTGCTGACGCTGCGCGACGCGGCGGATCAGCGCGTTGACCGGGTGGACTACGGCTCCGGTTTTCCCTGGCCAACGGCGGCGAGTGGCGCGGGCAGTTCGATGGAGCTGATTCATCCCTTGCTCGACAACGACCTGGCTGGTTCGTGGCGTTCGTCAGGAATGCAAGTTGTTGCCGGTGAGCCTGTTACATTCATAGCTTCTGGCCGCTCAGGCTGGCGGTATCGCGAGGGCGCCAGCGAGGCGTCCTCGCCGCGATCCGCCTGGCGCACGCTTGGTTTCAACGAGGACAACAGTTGGAAAAATGGACGCGCACCCATCGGCTACGGCGATGGAGACGACCGGACGACGATCTCGATGCAGGGCAAGTTTTCGTCGGTGTACCTGCGGCGCGTGTTCGATGTGAAAGCGAACGAGATCCCGGCGCGGTTGGCGTTGCGAGTGTACGCGGACGACGGCGCGGTGGTTTGGATCAACGGCAAAGAGGTCGCGCGCGTGAGCGTCCCCGGCGGGACGTTGAGATACAACTCGTTCGCGAACAACCACGAGGCTGTGTGGGAGGAGGTCGTGATCTCGAATCCGGGCGAACTCCTGAATCCGGGCAAAAATATCATCGCGATCCACGCGTTGAACACCACGCTGGGCAGCAGCGATTTCTCGATCGATGCCGAGTTGCGCACGTCGGACACTGGCGGCGTCTCGGGAATCCCGACACCGGCGGCGGCGAATTCCGTGTTTGCCGCGAATGCGCCGCCGCAAACGCGACAAGTAAAACATGAGCCGAAGCAACCAAGCGCGAACATGCCGGTGCGCGTGTCTGCGAAGGTGAGCGACCCGGACGAAATCGCCTCGGTGACGTTGTTTTATCAGGCGATCCGGCCCGGGAACTACATCCGAAAAACAGACAGCGCGTTCGAGCAAGGTTGGACGGAGTTGCCGATGGCCGATAGTGCGGCGGATGATTCGGTTTTCTCGGCGATGATTCCGCGGAGTGTGCAGGGCCATCGCACCCTCGTGCGGTACCGGATTCGCGTCGAGGACAAGCTCGGCAACGCGGTGACTTTGCCTTACGCCGACGACGAGCAACCGAACTTCGCCTACTTCTGCTACAACGGCGTGCCGGCTTGGACCGGCTCGAATCGGGTCAACGGCAAAAAGGAGACGTTCCCCTCCAGCGTGATGTCGTCGCTGCCGACGTACCACCTGATCGCCAACAGCACCGACGTCACTAATTCACAATACAACAGCTCTTTTGACACGGTGCATTTCAATGGGACACTCGTTTATGACGGCACGGTTTACGACCACATCGAGTTCCGTAATCGCGGCGAGTTTTCAACGTATGTTTCCGGCAAGAACAAGTGGCGATTGTATTTCAACCGGACACGCGGTTTGCAGGCGCGCGACAATCACGGCAGGAAGGACGCGCAGCCTAAAAAGACGATCAACCTCAATGGGTGCGCCTCGCCGTGGATGCCGGTCAACCGGGGCATGGCCGGCATGGAGGAGGCGATCGGCTTCAAGCTGTACAGTCTGGCTGGCGGCTTGGCGCCTGCGACGCACTTTGTGCATTTTCGCGTGATTGATGATGCCGAGGAGGCGCCGACCGGCTCGCGCAACGCGCAATACAACGGAGATCTGTGGGGCCTGTACCTGTACGTCGAGCACACTGACAGCCGGTTTCTCGATGAACGCGGCTTGCCGGATGGCAACGTGTACAAGATCGAGCGAAGCAACGGCGACAAGCGCAACCAAGGACCGACTCAATCCATCACCCCGTCGGACTGGAACAGTTTTCGCAGTGGCTACGGCCGCTCGCAGCCGCTCCAGTGGTGGCGCGACAATCTCGATCTGCCGACGTATTACACGTTTCGCTGTGTGAACCGGATCATCAGCAACGTCGATATCCGCGAAGGCTGGAACAAGGTGTTTTATCATCATCCTGACGGCCATTGGCATCCGGTGCCGTGGGATCTGGACATGTTGATCATCCCGGAGACGCACTGGCAGGGCTCGATCAACATTGAACGCTGCCTGAACCAGCACAGGGCGCTGAAAATCGAGTTTAAGAACCGCGCGCGTGAACTGCTCGATTTGTTGCTCGATGACGCCTCGCCGACTGGCGGCCAAATCGGCCAGTTCATCGACGAGCACGCGCGCTTCATCAATCCGCCGGGCGATCCGTTGACCTTTGTCGACGTCGACCAGTTCATGTGGAATTACCACCCGCGGACTGCCGGGAGTCATCGCGGGCAGTTTTACGTTTCGCCCAAGAGCCAGGGCAACCGTGGCGGCACGTGGACACGGCGGCTCAAGAGCAAGGATCACGAGGGCATGATGCGGCACATGCTCGATTTCATGACTGACACCGATCCCGGACGATGGAGCATTGGCGACGGCGACCCGCGCGGTTACGGCTACAACTACCTCGAGTACGA
>DQOE01000056.1 GCA_015658765.1 Verrucomicrobiota bacterium
ACCCTTGTAGCGCAGGCCAACGCCACGCACGGTCTCACCGTCGATCTCGACATCCGCCCTGCCGTACTGGTGATCGACCCCGAGATAACCGGCCAGCCCAGGCCGTGTCGATTTATCGCTGTGAAAATGACCCCCTCTCTTCGCATCCTCAATCAAATCGCCAAACGCCCTACCCACAGCCTCGCCGTCCAGCCGCACATCGGCCGGCGGTTGCAGCTTGGCCCATTCCTCGGGGTCGATGCGGAGATGAACATCAATGACATTGTCCAAGCCGAAGAGCGACTCCGGCCCGCCGGACGGCTCCGCCCCCCGGCCAAGCGCCAACGCCAATGCAAGAACAGCGACTATGGAAAAACGACTCATCAGCGAATGAATGGTTGCAACATTTACTTCCGCTTTGTGAGCGTCTTGGCGTTCTTGACGAAGCCGGGCTCGCGCGTGCCGCTGCCCTTGGCACCGGTCAGGTCGTCGCCGAGATCGGCCCGCATCCCCATCGCCAGCTTGGCCAAGCGTTTGGCCACGCCAGCGTGGTCAGCGAGCACGTCCGTGGTTTCGCCAATGTCGCTGGCCAAATTGTACAGCGCTGCCGGCTCGCCCTTGGCCGCCTTTTTGCCGCGTGTGAAAAACAGCTTCCAGTCGGCGCTGCGAACGGCGTGCAGTTGGCCGCGCGCGTAAAAATAAAACGCCTTGTGCGGCGTCGCCGCCCCCGGCTTGGCCAGGAGCAGCGAGGCGATGTCCTTGCCGTCGATCTTGCGATCGCCCGGCGGCTTGGCGCCGGCGAAGTTGGCAAGGGTCGGCAGCAGATCCATCGACGTCGCCATCGCGTCGCTGCTCGTGCCGGCCGGGATCACGCCGGGCCAGCGCACCACGAACGGCACGCGGTGGCCGCCCTCCCACGTCGAGCCTTTGCCGCCCTTTAGCGGCTTGTTGCTCGCGCCGTGGCGCAGTGGTCCGCCGTTATCGGACATGAAAATGACCATCGTCTTTTCATCGATGCCGTTGGCCTTGAGCGCCTTCAATATCTCGCCGGTGGACCAGTCGATCTCCTCTGCGGCGTCGCCCCATTTGCCGTTGGCCGACTTGCCGGCGAAACGCTCGCTCGAGTACTGCGGCCAGTGCGGCATGGTGTGCGGCAGGTAGAGGAAAAACGGCCTGGCCTTGTTGCGCTCGATGAACGCGATCGCCTCCCGCGTGTAACGCTGCGTGATGAGCCGCTGATCCGGCTCCTCCTCGATCACTTTCTCCGTCCGCAGGAGTGGCAGCGGCGGGTACTGCTTGGTCGGCCGATCCTTCTCCCCCATGTCGTTCGAGAACGGGATACCAAAGTAGGAGTCAAATCCCTGCCGCGTGGGCAGGAATTCCGGCTGATCGCCCAGATGCCACTTGCCGACGATTCCGGTGGCGTAGCCACGCGCCTTGAGCACCTCGGCAACGGTGATTTCGCTGGGGTTGAGACCACGCTGGTTGCCGGGGAAGAGCACTCCCTGCCCCTTCTCGTTCTGGTGCAGGCCAACGCGCTTGGGATAGCAGCCGGTCATCAGCGACGAGCGCGACGGCGAGCAAACGCCGCTCGTCACGTAAAAGCTGGTGAACCGCCGCCCCTCCGCCGCCATCCGGTCGAGGTTGGGCGTGCGATGGTTCTCCGAGCCAAACGGCCCGATGTCCGCATACCCCAAGTCATCGCAGAAAATGATGATGAAGTTGGGCCGCTCCACCTCCGCCGCCTTGGCCAAGGGCAATGCCAGGCCAAGCAGCACACAAGCAACCCCCAAACGGAACAGAGTCGAAAACGCCTTCATGAGTCGGCAAACCGTTTCACCGCCAAGCCGACGGGTCAACTCCCTTGGCTTGAAAACACCCAACATCGCCACGACAATAGCCGCGTGGAATGGGGCAGTTTCGCCCTTATCATTTTGCCCCAAGCCTGGTGGCTGTACCTGAGACAAACTATTTTAGGCTTATTAAAATTGCTGTAATAGGCGGAGGAATCAACGGCGTAATGGCCGCCTGGGAATTGGCCAAGGCCGGCCACTCGGTTGACTTGATCGAAAAATCAAACGTCATGTCCGCGACCAGCAGCGCGTCAACCAAACTGCTGCATGGGGGATTGCGCTACCTAGAGCATGGCAGGTTTTCGCTGGTTCGGGAGTCGCTGCGGGAGCGGGCATGGTGGTTGGAAGCCGCGCCCGACGTCACTCAAGTGATCCCCATCCTGTTTCCGATCTTCCAGGGTTCCCCGCGCTCACGCTGGACGATCAAGCTGGGGATGGTTTTATACGATCGGCTCGCCGGCAAATTCGGGGTCGGCAAACATCGTTGGATGAACTGTGACGAGTTACTTGAAGTCATCCCTGACCTGAAGAGCGCCGGCCTGAAAGGCGCGTACCTTTTTTACGACGGGCAGATGGATGATCACGCACTTGGATTGTGGGCAACTGAGCAGGCAAAAGCCGAGGGGGTAACTGTGCGGGAACACACCCGGGTGGACCGCATAACGGCAGACGGCTCGGTTGAGATTCAAGGAAGCCAAAGGCAATACGATCGAGTGGTCAACGTGGCCGGGCCTTGGGTGGTGGAACTGCTCAAGCAAAGCGGCTTGCCCCATGAATACGATTTGGATCTGGTGCGCGGGAGCCACTTGCTGCTGGATCGGGCCATGAATTATGGATTGATGCTGAACGCACGAACTGACGGAAGGTTGTTCTTCGTCCTGCCCTATAAAGGCAAGACCCTGCTGGGAACAACGGAGGTGCGGCAGGAGTTAAATGAACCGGTCGCATGCAGCAAAAGTGAAACGGATTACCTGATCACGGCGTACAACGACACCTTTGACGATTCGATCGATCAATCGGATGTTGTCTCATCGTTCGCCGGGCTGCGGCCGTTGCTCAAGTCCCACAAAAATCCAAACAAAGCCACGCGCGAATACCGGATTGAGCAACACGAAAAAGTGATCACCGTGTTCGGCGGCAAATGGACTACCGCCCGATCACTGGCAAAAGAAATCGCCACCAAAGCCAATAATCAACCCGCTTGACAGTCTGTCCGTGATCTAACAGATTTTTCATCTGTCAATCATTACGTCATGAGAAAAAATTCGGGACAAAAGAAGGAAAATGGAGGCACGATTCATCTTAACCGCGTTGACCGCCACGTTTTTTTCGGGGTGTTTGGGAGTCAAGACGCTCATGGTCTTTCACCCCGAGCGCGCATAAGCAGTCATGAGTGACCACTTCCGACAACGATTAAAAAGCGGTGAAACGATGCTTGGCACCATGGTCACCCTCCCCACGGCAGCCACCGCAGAAATTTTGGCCGACATCGGTTTCGACTGGCTGTTCCTCGATGCCGAACACGGCTCCCTCGAGTACAGTGACATTCAGGGCATCCTCCAAGCCGTTGGCGACCGGGTTGCGTGCGTTGTGCGATTGCCCGCCGCGGCGGAGGTGCCGATCAAAAAAGTACTCGACCTGGGTGCGGCAGGAATCATCGCCCCGCAGGTCAACACCGTGGAGCAGGCTCAAGACGTGGTGCGCTTTGCACGCTACTCGCCGCAGGGCACTCGCGGCGTGGGCCTTGGCCGGGCGCACGGCTACGGGATGCGCTTTGCGGAATACCTGGAAACAGCCAATGAACAAGTGGCCGTCCTCGTCCAGGCGGAACACATCGAAGCGGTTGAAAACATCGAGTCGATTGTCCGCGTGGAGGGGATCGATGGCATCATGCTTGGGCCGTATGACCTTTCCGCCAGCCTCGGCAAAATGGGGCAGCTCGACGACCCGGCTGTCGTCGGTGCCATCGAACGGATTTTCCAGGCCTGCCAGTCCACGGGCACACCCATCGGTTATTTTGGAGTCACCGCCGAGGCGGTGCGGCCCTACCTGCAAAAGGGTTACAATTTGATCCTGGCCGGCGTTGATACCCTGCACTTGGGGAACGCCGCCCGGGATTTGCTGAATGAATTGAAACCGTCACCAAACAACTGACCAATGAGCAAACATCTTTTCACAAACGTAACCGTGCTCGACTGCAGCGGGGATGAACCCTTCAGGGGGGAAGTGCTGGTGGAGGGCAACGAGATCGTTGCGGTTGCCCGCGA
>DQOE01000146.1 GCA_015658765.1 Verrucomicrobiota bacterium
GGGCTGATTTCCTCGCCGCTTGGCCAAGGGGCCGGTAGGCTCCGGGCATGGCAACAAGGGTCAGGGTGGCTGTACTGGGCGTGGGCTCGCTCGGCCAGCAGCATGCGCGAATTTACAGCGAAATGCACCGGCAAGGCGCCGTCGAGCTTGTCGGCGTGTACGACACCGATCCCGCCCAAGCCAGGTCGATCGCCGAAAAACAGGGCACCGCCGCGCTTGGCTCAGTCGAGGCCGCCGCCGCGGCTGCGGACGCCCTGAGCATCGTCACGCCCACGGTCACGCATCACGACTTGGCCAAGCCGCTGCTCGAGCAGGGCAAACACCTGCTCGTCGAGAAACCGATGACCGACAACGCCGGGCAGGCCGCCGACCTCGTGCGCTTGGCCAGGCAGCACGACTGCGTGCTGCAGGTCGGCCACATCGAGCGGTTCAACCCGGTCTTCAACTACCTGCAGCAGGCCGCCCGCGAGCCGCGCTTCATCGAGTCGCACCGGCTCTCGCCCTTCCCGGCACGCAGCATGGACATCGGCGTGGTGCTCGACCTGATGATTCACGATCTCGACATCGTGCTGGCCTTCGTGCGCTCGCCGGTCGAGCACGTCGATGCCGCCGGCGTACGGGTGCTCAGCGCGTCGGAGGACATCGCCAACGCCCGGCTGCGCTTCGCCAACGGCTGCGTCGCCAACCTCACCGTCAGCCGCGTCAGCCCGGAGAGCCTGCGCAAAATCCGCGTCTTCAGCGGGGGCGACGAGCCCGGCTACGTGTCGCTCGATTACCGCGAGCAACAGGGCTACCACTATCGCCTCGCCCGCGACGACGAACAGGAATCGTCCATGCTCAAGAAAATCTTCGCCGGCAAGGACAGCGCCATCGTCAGCCAGTTCGGCGGCAGGCGAGTCGTCCGCGAGCCGGTGCCGATCCAGCGCGAGGAACCGCTCAAGGTCGAGCTGGAAAGTTTCATCCGGTGCGTCGCCGAAAAACAGGAGCCGCTCGTCAGCGGCGAGTCGGCGCGGCAGGCCATCGAGCTGGCCCTCGAGATCACCGGCAAGATACAGTCGCAAAACGGCTGATTTTTCTTCCCGCCGCCCGCCGCCGCTCGCAGACTTTCGCGCATGAAGAAACGGCGGTGGCTCAAGATCAGCTTGGCGGCGCTGGCCGTGCTCGCGCTATTGCTCATCGTGACCCGGCGCGACCGCGGGCCGGAGGTGGCCGGCCGGCCGCTCGAGGAATGGGTGCAGGATTTGCTCGTCACGGCCAACCCCGACCGCCGCGCTGCCGCGCAGGCCGCCGTGGCACAACTCGGCACCAACGCCCTCCCGTGGCTGCAACTCGCGGTGCGCCACACTGATCCGGTCTGGAAACAGCCCCTGCTCAACACCGTCAAAAAAGTGCCGGGCATCGACCGGCGCGACCTCATGCGCTGGGTGAACCTTTACGAGCGCTCGGAAATCCGCGCCGGCGGCGTGGCCGGCCTGGCCGCGCTTGGCCAAGCTGCGGTGCCGGCCATCCCCGAGTTGGTCACGGCACTCGGTGACCCCGAGCAGTTGGTTTACAACAGCGCCCTCGCCGCGCTGCGCGGGCTGGGTTCGCTGCCGCTGCGCGAGATCACCAATCGGCTTGCCCAAGCGGACGGCGGCCATCGCACGCGAATGCTGCACGTGCTGCGAAACATGAAGTCGGACGTCGCTCCCGCCGCTCCGGCGCTGGTTGGCATCATCGAGGCCAAGCCGGGCAGCGACGAGGCCAACGCCGCCGCCGCCGCGCTGTCGATGATGGGCCACCGCGCCGCCCCGGTCGTGATGCGGCTCGTCGCCAGCGAGCGGTACGAGTTGCGGGTGGCCGGCTTCGACGTGTTGCAGCGGCTCATGCCGGCCGAGCACGGCTTGTGGGAGGCGCTGCGCGGGACGTTCCAACTCGGCGGCGAACGGGAGGCGCGGATCCTTGCCGCGCTGCGGGATGTATGGGGCGAGCCGGGAACGGACACCCCGACGCTCTCGGCGGCGGTGCTTCGCGGCACGGCGAAATCCCGTGAGGCGGGAATTTTCCTGATGGGCGAAGCGGCTCGGCCGGGAAACGCCTACGCCCGCAAGCTGCGAAAGTTGAGAGACCGAAAATTAGAGTCCGGCCAGGCGGCGATCGAGGCCGCGCTGCGAAAACTCAAGGTGGCGGAGGCTACCGCTTCAGGGTCGCCTGGCGCGGCGAAAACGTCTTCAGACTGATCCCGCGATCGTCGGTCTCTGCACCGTAAACGGTGAAGTCAAAGTACTTCGCGATTTTCGAGCCCGTTGGCAGCAGTGAGAAATCAAGCCACTCGCTCAGGCTGACTTCGCCAAAGCCATCCGTTGGGATCATGCTGAAAATCATGTCAAACTGGTCGGCGTTGTCGCGGAGGGTGTCCATCGTGCTGAGCACCATGTCGCGGTCGTTCTGGTAGCCGAAGAACCCGGAATCCATTCCGCCCACCAATGCCGTCGCTGCCGCCAGCCCGTCGCGCTTGGCCAGTCCGCCGTTCGTCTTGCCGTCGAGGAACGCCTGCAGCAGATCGGCGTCGGTGGCCGCCGCCATGTAGCCGTTCCGGGCGGCAAGGAGCAGTTCCATCTTGACCAGTTCGCCGGTGCTGGGGTCGGGGAACTCCGCCAACTCGAAGCTGTACACCGTGTGGTCGCCGAGCCGGCGCGGCAACATCGCCGCCTCGTTGAGCGGCGGCGGCAGGATGCCGGGCACCGCGCCGACGCCCTTGATCAGTTCGTCCGGGTTCGGCGACTTGACGAGCACCACCATCGGCCCGGCGCCAATGTCGTTCAGCGCCGTGCCCTTGGGCGGCATTTGATAAACAATCAGGTCGTCGCCAAAATTGTTGAGAAAACTTTTCCTGAAGTCGAAGTTCGAATCCTTGTCCTTGCCCAGCAGGCCGACGGTGAACTCAACCATGTTGGCCACGTCCGGCGACAACTCGAGCAGCAGCTTCTCAAGATTTTTCCACGCGGCATCCATGTCGAGACGCCACCGCGAAAACGCGCCCACGTTGGCCGGCACGAACGGCGGCGGCGAGGTGTCAGCGCGCTTGGTTTCCAGCAGGCCAAAAAGCCCCTTGCGCTTGGCCTTGGGCAAACCGATGAACAACTCGGAGTGCGCTCCATCGGGCCGCTCGCTGTACGCCATGGCCAACGTGCCCAGGCCGTCGATGCCCAGAGCACCCACCACTTCGCCGAAGTCGATGCCCACCTCGGCCCCGTCCGGCAGGTTGTCGAGCAGTTGCGGCAGAAC
>DQOE01000252.1 GCA_015658765.1 Verrucomicrobiota bacterium
CGGCCACGGTGACGACACCGCGCTTATCTGGGAGGGCAACGATCCGAATGAAAGCCGCACCTACACTTACGCCGAGTTGCAGGCCGAAGTACAGAGGGCCGCCAACGCGCTGAAAGACCTCGGCTTGGCCAAGGGTGATCGCGTTTGCATTTACATGCAGATGATTCCCGAGTTGACGATAGCGATGCTGGCGTGTGCACGCATCGGTGCGGTGCACTCGATCGTATTTGGCGCGTTCAGCGCCGACAGTCTTGTCACCCGCATCAACGACTCCGAGTGCAAGGCCATCATCACGCAGGACACCGGTGTGCGCGGCACGAAACTCGACATCCCAATGAAGGCCAACGCCGACAAGGCCGTCGAGAGCACGCCGTCGATCAAGAAGATTCTCGTCGTCAAGCGCACCGGCGCCGAGGTCGCCATGGCCGACAGCCGCGACGTGTGGTGGCACGACGCGCTCGAGGCGGCCGATCCTGTTTGCGCCCCCGAACCGATGGACGCCGAGGATCCGCTGTTCATCCTCTACACCTCCGGCAGCACCGGCAAGCCGAAGGGCGTGCTGCACACCACCGGCGGCTATCTCACCTACGCCGCGACAACGCATCATTATGTTTTTGATTATCATCCCGGCGACGTTTACTGGTGCACGGCCGACATCGGCTGGGTCACCGGCCACTCGTACATCGTTTACGGGCCGATGGCCAACCGCGCCATCACGATGATGTTCGAGGGCGTGCCGAACTACCCCGACTTCGGCCGGTTTTGGCAGATCGTGGCCAAGCACAAGGTCAATATTTTCTACACAGCGCCCACCGCTCTCCGCGCGCTGATGAAGGAGGGCGACGCTTGGCCAAGCGCGCACGACCTCTCCAGCCTCCGACTGCTCGGCACCGTCGGCGAACCGATCAAGGAGCCGGAATGGAACTGGTACAACACAGTCATCGGCAAGGAACGCTGCCCCATCGTCGATACGTGGTGGCAGACCGAGACCGGCGGCATCCTCATCACGCCACTGCCGGGAGCGACGCCCACCAAGCCCGGCTCCGCCACCCTGCCGTTCTTCGGCGTCAAGCCGGCATTGGTCGACGACGAAGGCAACGTGATCGAGGGCAACGGCGTCGCCGGCAACCTCTGCATGCTCGAGACGTGGCCCGGCCAAATGAGCACGATTTATGGCGATCAACAGCGGTTTTTTGACACGTATTTCTCGAGGTTCCCCGGCAAATATTTCAGCGGTGACGGCTGCCGCCGCGATGACGACGGCTACTACTGGATTACCGGCCGCGTGGACGACATCATCATCGTCAGCGGCCACAACCTCGGCACCGCCGAAATCGAGGGCGCCATCGGCGGCCACCCGGCTGTAGCTGAGGCCGCCGTCGTCGGCTACGAGCACGACATCAAGGGCAACGCCATTTACGCCTACGTCACGCTCAAAACCGGGCAGGAAGTTACTGGCACAATGACCGCCGAGATCGTGAAGCACGTCCGCGCCGACATCGGTCCGCACGCTTCGCCGGAGAAAATTCAATTCACCCCCGGCCTGCCGAAGACGCGCAGCGGCAAAATCATGCGCCGTATCCTCCGGAAAATCGCCGAGGGCCAAATGGACAGCCTCGGCGACACCAGCACCCTCGCCGACCCCGCCGTCGTAGAGTCACTTGTCGCCGGCCGAATCGAATAAAGGTTACTCCTCTCGCAGCAGTTTGCGGATTCCCTGCATCAGCACTGACTCCACCTCAGGGGCGACGTTGGATGAGCGTGGCTCGGTCTCGTAACCGCCCTCCGAGTAGGCTCGTTCGGTGCCGATGTAAAATGTCCCGTAGTCGCCGTAGGCCGCCATCGCCACGTTTAGCTTTGGCTGCATCTGCTTGGCGGCCAACTGGTATTCGACGAACAACTCACCCGGCATGTGCAGCACGCGCACGTCGCCAATGGCAAGCTGCGCCAAGTCGATCTTGTGCCCCGACATGCAGCGCCGCAAAAAGGCCAACCGCTGCGCCGCCGGCACGGCGACCGGCGGCACCGAGCCCTTGGCCACATCAGCCAACAACTTGGCTTCGTCCAAATGTTTGGCCACCGGCAGGCCCACCGGTGCGACGCTCCAGCGCAGGTCGCTTGACTGCACGGCGAATTTTTTTGTGCTGTCGAAGGCTTGCTTCATTCCGTCGGCCAAGCGCTGGGCCAGCTCCATGCGGTTTTTGCGCGAGCCGTCGTTGTATTTGCCAGCGCCGATGTTGCCGCCCGCGCCGTTGAAGTGAACGTGCAACGCCTCCGGCACGGATTGCTGGCGGATGAACCGGGCGATGCCGGGGAAGTCCGGGCTCGGGATGCCCGTGCGATAATAACTCTGCGGGTGGCAGGCGTAATAACTCAGCACGGCCAGCGGCGTGTCGCCGTTCCAGAAACTGAGCATCGACAGCTCGGGATCGATCACCCCCTCCGGCTCGGCGCGGAGTTTCGGATCCGCGCAGGTGGTGTATCGAACCGCGCGCACTTTGCCATCCGGCCCGAAGATGCGGCGATTGGACGCGACCCGTTTCACCGCCGCCGCGCCCCAGCCGCAATGGGTGACCGGCTTGGCCAATGCCAGCGATGCCTTCACCGCAGCGGCAGCCTTGGCCAAGGTTTGCCGGCAAAAATCGCCATTAAGTTCGCCAAGATACTTTGCCTTGGCCTCTTTAAGCAGGCGCTCCGCGAGGAAATCGCAAAGCGGTGCGTCGTGCTGATGCAGCGTGTGCACCGCCACGCGGTCGGGGGTCGTGCCAGCCGCCTTGGCCAAGCGCTCGCGAAACGCGTCGTGCGCCTCGTTGGCGATGCCGATCCAATCGACAGCGCAAAGCACTATCGGCTCTGCTTGGCCAAGCAGCACCACGCCCCGGCAACGCAGCGTCATCGCGTCCAGCCGCACCACCGGGTCGTAGGCCATCATGTAGCCAACCGGCGGCGTGGCATCGACGTCAAACGTGGCCACCCGCAACGGCTCAGCCGCCGCACCGAACACCCCCAGCGCAGACGAAAACAAAACCGCCAGCGCCAACCGGACGGCACCCCTGGAAACTAAAAACTTGAAACTTGAAACTCCCTGCCGTTCCGCTCTGCCGGCACACTCCAAAGTTGAATCGTTCATAAATCGTTGATGGATTACTTATGCTTCGCTGCCGTGGCTCCGTTGCGAACCAATACAGAGGCGATTGCCTTCCGAACCGCCCTAACCTCGTCGCTGGCCTCGGGGTCAGCTTTCAACACGATGTCAAGCGCGGTCAAGCCGTCCGCCCGCTTGGCATTGACCTCGGCCCCCTCTGCGAGGAGCAGTTCCGCAACCGCCTTGTGGCCGGACTCGACGGCACAATGCAGCGGCGTTTGTTTCAGGGGATTGGTTTCGTCCGGCTCGTTCAATTGCGTCCCGCTTGCAATGTGTTCGCGCACCGCCCCGACGTCACCGGCCCGGGCCGCATCCCAAATCGAAATCGCCGGCGGAGCGATCAATTTGGGCGGTTCAGTGGGCGGGTCCGGTTGGACGACTTCAGCCACCGGTTTGACGATGGGCGACTCGACAGCCAACGGCTCCGGCGCGGTTTCCCGGCCGCAACCAACCGCGGCGAAAGCAACTATCAGGCTTAATAATTTTTTCATAACCGGCCGGCAAACCTATCCACCCGCCAAAAACATTCCAACTGAAATCAAGTGAAACAATACCTCCGGAAAGCCATCGGATGATCTCGCCTAAGCGCTTGGCCAAGCGGAAAACCTTGTCGGGGCGGACGGTGTCCCGTATGCTATCCGCCGCTTTTTTATGAGTAAAGAACCCATACGTGTTGCGGTGACCGGTGCGGCCGGTCAGATCGGTTATGCCCTGTTGTTCCGTATTGCCTCCGGCCAAATGTTCGGCCCAAGCCAGCCGGTGATCCTCCACCTGATCGAGATCGAGCCCGCACTGCCAGCACTCGAAGGCGTTTGCATGGAACTGGACGACTGTGCGTTCCCGCTGCTCAAGGGCACGGTGCCGACCGCCGACCTTGACGCCGGCTTCAACGGCGTCCACTGGGCGCTGCTCGTCGGCAGTGTGCCGCGAAAGCAGGGAATGGAGCGCGGCGATCTGCTCGGCATCAACGGCAAGATTTTCACCGGCCAAGGCCAAGCGATCCAAAACAACGCCGCCAGCGACGTCCGCACACTCGTCATCGGCAACCCGTGCAACACCAACTGCCTGATCGCCATGAACAACGCGCCGGACGTGCCGAACGACCGGTGGTTCGCCATGACGCGCCTCGACGAAAACCGCGCCAAGACGCAGCTCGCGCAAAAGGCCGGGGTCGACGTGACGGCTATCACCAACATGGCGATCTGGGGCAACCACTCCGCCACGCAGTATCCGGACTTCACCAACGCCAAGATCAACGGCCAAGCCGCCGCAGACGCGATCGGCGACCGTGATTGGCTCGAGGGCGATTTCATCAAGACCGTACAGCAGCGCGGTGCGGCGATCATCAAGTCGCGAGGCGCCTCGAGCGCGGCCAGCGCGGCCAACGCCGTGGTAGACTCGGTCGGCTCCATCATCAACCCCACCGCCGGCGGGGATTTCCACAGCGTCTGCCTCTGTTCCGATGGCAGCTACGGCGTCGATGAAGGACTGATTTCTTCCTTCCCGGTTCGCAACGTCGCCGGCCAGTTCGACATTGTGCAGGGCGTCCAACTTGATGCCTTCAGCCAGGGCAAACTCGACGCCACAGTGAACGAGTTGAAGGAAGAACGAGAGATGGTCAAAGACCTCTTGCCCGGCTGATTCATGTCCGACACACCGGAAACGCCGCTCGGCTCGTACATCGACCACACCAATCTGCGCCCCGACGCCACCGCTGCGGAGATCGAAAAGCTCTGCGCAGAAGCCATTGAGCACGAGTTGTTCGCCGTGTGTGTGAACGGCAGTTGGGTGCAACACGCTGCCACTTACCTCGAAGATGCCGACGTGTCGATCGCCACCGTGATCGGCTTCCCTTTGGGCGCAAGCGATTCGGACTCAAAGCGTTACGAAACCGAAGCCGCCGTGGACAACGGCGTACATGAAATCGATATGGTGATGAATCTTGGCCGGTTCATCGACGGCGATCACCAATACATCGTCCGCGAGATTCGTGACGTCGTCGAGGCGGCGGAAGACCGGCGGGTGAAGGTCATCATTGAGACCGGCTACTTTAACGACGAGCAAATCGCCACCGCCTGCAAACTGGCCGTCACCGCCGAGGCGCATTTCGTCAAAACCAGCACCGGTTTTGGCCCCGGCGGCGCGACCATTGAGCATGTCCAACTAATGCGCGAAACGGTCAACCAATACGCCGGCGTCAAGGCGTCCGGCGGCATTCGCGACCGCGAAACGGCGCTGGCGATGATCGAAGCCGGGGCGACGCGCATCGGTACCTCCTCGGGCGTTTCCATCGTCGGCGATTGATTGCCGCAGTTATCCCCAGCCACTCTCCTGCTCTTCCACCCCTTATTCACCAAATGATCGGGGCTGTGAACAAAAAAAGAGCGTTGTGAATACATTTAATTTGGAAAGTGCCCATACGTGGATTACATTCCTTGAGTTGGCTATTTTGGACACGTGAGGAGAATCGTTTACACCTTCATTTCTGCCTGCAGCCGTTTGCTTTCCACTCGGCGCGCACCGCTGTCCTCTTCGCGCCTGATGAGCATGTACCTTAGCCAAGCCAACAGCAAAACGATCTACACACCCAAGTTTCAGGAGTCCCGATCCCGCCGCAACAGCAAATTCGGGCACGTCCGCCAATACTAATTCACCCACCCCGCCCTTGGCCAAGATTGGCCTGGTTCACTTACTCCCTCCCTAAATCCCAAACCAGGTTTGCGCCCGCGTCCTGTCGCAGGATCGACAAGGCGGTCTGGGCTTCCACGTGGCCGTCGGCCAAGACCAGGTTGCTCCGGCCCGTGTCGTCGCCGTTGGCCCCGTGCCGCGCCATCACCGGCTTGAGTTGCCTGGGCTGTTTGCCGCTCATCTCCGCCACGAGATCGCGATCCGAAATCAGCGGCGTCGAGCGGCGGGGGTCGAGCTGGTTCCGTTTGCCGTTTCCCGGGCTGAACACGTAGCCACGGTACTTCTTTTCGATGGTCCCGCTAGGCGTGTCGGCGAACAACACGGCCAAGCTTGGCTCCGGCACGCCCACCAACTTGGGCTTCGTGGCCGCCCCCTCCACTCCACGCGGATCGAACGTCGTCGCCCCGTTGTACCCGATCGGTTGCCAACTGCGCGTGTCCCAGTCGCCGCCGTACTTGGCCGTTTTTGCCGTCGGGCAGAGGAACACCTCCCGACTGCCGATAAACCGCGCGACCGCTGTCACCCAAATCCGGTTCGGCGACGACTTGGGCTCGGCGAAGTTCGTGGCGATCGGCAACGCGCCTTCGCGTTCGTCGGCGTGCATCGTCACAGCGAGGCTGATCTGCCGCATATTCGAGGCGCACTTGATTGACTGCGACTTGCCCTTGGCCTTGGCCAAGGCCGGCAGCAGCATCCCGGCAAGAATCGCGATGATGGCGATGACCACCAGCAACTCGATCAGCGTGAAGGCTCTGTCGTTCCGCCGCTTCATCGCTTGCCCAGGCGCAACGAGCGCACGCTGATATCGGCTGCCATCTCCGAGCCGATCGCCGTCAACTCGGCACGCAGCAACCGCGACATCTCGCGCGCCGGCGGCAACGCCTCGTTGCCCAGCACCAACACGCGGTTGTAATAGCTCTCGAACAAAACCTGCACGCCAAACCCAAACGGAGCGCAGACCTTGACCGTCATTTCAGCCCACGTCCGGTCGTCCCCGGGCAGCAGATTAAAAACGGTGACACCGCTTGGTTTAAGTTTCGATTGGATCAACCGCGGCAAAGTGTCGATCGAGACATCCGGCTTGAAAACGTCGCCATTGCGGCCGACGGAAAGATCCTCCAGCAGCAAGTCGAACTTGCCTCGCTGCGAGTGCAACCACTCAACGGCATCCGATTGCGCGAACTGCACTGCACCCATCCACCCGGCGCTGAGGTCACAAAAAAGTTCGTAGCCCGCGCGGTCGAGATCCACGCCGCTGAGTCGATGCCCGCCACCCAACGCGCGCAGTGGCGCGATCACCCCGCCGCCGGCGAAACCAAGGATGCCCACTCGATCTCCCGGCGAAAAACTACGAACGCTTGCAGCGAGCACGTCAAAGACACTGTCGGTCGCTCCCGGTTGCGCCAGCACCTCGCTCAGCACCGAGCCGTTTTGCACGAGTCGCGCTCCTCGGCGTGTTTGCTGCACTTCCGGTTCGGCTCCACCCGTGCGCCTTCCGCCAAGCAGCAGCGCGGCTATTGCCTGGGCGTGCCCTGCTCGTCCCATTCCTGTTTCTTGATCGTCTTGCCGCCTTGCCAAGTGGCCTCGGATTGCTTCTGGCCGTTGGGGTGCCAGCGCGTCTCGACGCCGTTCAACTGGCCGTTGGTGTAGACCTGCTCCGACCACTTGCTGCCGTCGTCGCGCCAAATCACCCATTGACCATCGGCCCGTCCATCGACGTATTTTCCCGTCCGAAACAACTTCCCGTTCTCGTAGTAAAACGTCCAGATGCCCTGCTGTTTGCCGTTGACGAATTGCCCATCGACCGACTTCGTGCCGTTGTCGTGGTGATCGACAAACTGCCCCTCAAACGGCGAGCCCCCCGCGGTGTACCGGCCGTTTTCATTCGTCAAATTGCCCGCGCCCTCGACCTTAGCAGGAGTAACAGACTCTTTCGGGGCAACAGCCTCGCCGCCTTGCAGCTTGGTTTCGGGGTTGGGTTTGGGAGTCGGCTTGGCCCCGGGCTGAATCTTCTTGGGCGCCTTGCCGAGCGTTAGTTTCCCTGGTTCATCGGCTTCGCCTGTTGATGGTGCGACCTCCGCAACCGGTGTGATTTTGATGTTGTCTGGCAACGCTGGCGTTGGCATTTCTGCCTGTTCCGCCGGGGGTGCGTCTCCACCGCCGCAACCCGCCAGCACCATCGTCACTGCCAAAAAAAACACGAAACCCTTCATGGGCGAGAGCAAACCACAGGCTCCGCCCGCTGACAAAACCATTTGTTGCCAAGCCAACGTCTTGACCGTAGTTTCCCCGCCCTTGGCTGTGGCGGAAAACCAGCCATAGCGCACAAGCGCGCACAAAAAACCGCATGACAAATTTCACTTCATTAACCGAAGCCTGTGACGCGGTGAGCACGTTCATTCAGCGGTGCGTCGATGATCCGCACGCAGCCGGCTTCGGCGAACTCGCCCTTGGCCTGTTCGCGTTTCAGTTCGCACACAACACCCCTTTCGCCAATCTTTGCCAAGCGGAGAATCTCACACCGGAAACGGTCGGCGATTGGCGCGACATCCCGACGGTGCAGACGCGCGCCTTCAAGTCGCTCGACTTGACCGTCTTGCCGGAAGCCGATCGCGAGACGCTGTTCCGCTCAAGCGGCACGACCCAAGTCGATCGCAGCCGGCACTTTCACTGCGCGGAAACCTTGGCCGTGTATCACGCTTCGCTTTGGCCTTGGTTTGCCTGGCACGTGGTCGATGAGTCGGCGAACCGGCTGCTGTTTCTGTTTCCCGAGCTTGGCCAAGCGCCGGAGTCGTCGCTGGTGCACATGATGGACACCGTGGCCAAGCGCTTGGCCGAGCGCGAACATTGTTTCGCCACAGACGGCCAATGGCGGATCGACGGCCAAGCCGCAGTCGATTTCCTGCACGACTGCGCCACGCAAAACGAACCGGTCACAATTCTCGGTACCGCGTTTTCGTTTGTGCATCTGCTCGACCATCTGGACGCCGACGCGATCGATTTCCAACTGCCCAGCGGCTCGGCGGCGATGGAGACCGGCGGCTACAAGGGCCGCTCGCGTGAGATGCCCCGGCCCAAGCTGCACCAAGCCATCACTGCCAAGCTCGGTGTCGCGAGCGGGCGGATCATTTGCGAATACGGCATGTGCGAATTGAGTTCGCAGGCGTATGACAGCAAACTGGGCCAAGCGAATACCGCTCCCCGACTGTTTCGGTTTCCGCCCTGGGCACGCGCCCGCGTCGTCTCGCCAGAGACTCTGGCGGATGTTGAGCTTGGCCAAGCCGGCCTGTTACAGGTCGTCGACCTGGCCAATGCCGGCTCGGCGCTTAGCCTCCAGACCTCAGACTTGGCCAGGCGGCACGCCGACGGGTTCGAGCTGCTGGGCCGGGCCGAGTTGGCCGAGTCCCGAGGCTGTTCGCTGATGAATTTGACCCATGCCTGAACAACCACTGGACTATTTTTTGGCCGACAAACCGGGCGCGGAGCTGACGCACTCGCTGATCGCCGAGGCGTCCCAAACGCTGCGCCGAAACTGCAACGAGTACCTCGCCACGCTGGGCAACGAGCAGATCATTTCCAAGCTCGCCGAGGTGGCCAACCTGTGGCGTTCGCCCGATTATCCTCTGCGACAAATGGCGCTCGACGCCGACCCGGAAGAGACCGGCTTCCCGCGTGAAGTGCTCGCGGCCGGGCTGGACGCCTGTTTTGCCGACTGGACGCAGGAAAAGTTTTTCATGCTGCTCACGCAGGAGTTCGGCGACCCGACGCGGCTGCAGTCGTTCGCCAGCCAGCCGAACCGAACGTACTCGATGGTGAACGGCCCGCAACTGATCGCGCACATCGCGCCGGGTAATTTGCCGGTGCCGGTGTTTCAGTCGATCGCGTTTGGGTTGCTGCTGCGGTCGGCGCAGTTCGTCAAGTGCGCCTCCGGCAAGTCGCTGCTGCCGCGGCTGTTTGGCCACTCGCTGCACTTCGTCGAGCCGGGCATGGCGGCGGCGCTCGAGATCGCGGAGTGGGATGGCGGCAACGAGTCGCTCGAGTCGGCATTGTTCGCCGAGGCCGATTGCGTGACAGTGTATGGCGACGACAAAACGGTGGAGTCGATCCGTCAGCGACTACCCTTGGCCAAGCGCCTGGCCGGCTACGGTCACCGTGTCAGTTTCGGCTACGTGGAAAAACAGGCCAACGAGGTGATGGGCACGCAGACGGTCATCTCGCATGCCGCCGACGATGTCGTCGCGTGGAACCAGCACGGCTGCCTGTCGCCGCACGTGATTTACGTGGAGGAAAACGGCAGCCTCAACCCGGCGCGCTTCGCCGAAATGCTCGCCAGGGAACTCGAGGCGCGAAACGAGACCATGCCGCGCGGGCCGATCTCGACGAGGGAGTCGGCGGCGATCTCGACGGCCCGGCGCTTTTACAAAATCCGCGCAGCCAACAACGCCGGTGCGGCACTTTGGGAGAGCGAGGGCTCGACCGACTGGACGGTAGTGCACGAGGATGAAAAGCAATTCCAGACCTCGCCGCTGAACCGGTTCATATTCGTCAAGCCGATCGAGCACATCGACGAGGTGCTGCACGTGCTGGAGCCGATCCGCGAGTCGGTGTCCACCGTCGGCCTTGCCGCGAGCGAGGCGCGGATGCGGGATTTGGCACTGCCGTTGGCCCGGTGGGGTGTGCCGAGGATTTGCCCGCTTGGCCAGATGCAGCGGCCGCCGCTGGCCTGGCGCCACGACGGACGACCGCCGCTGGGCGAACTCATCCGCTGGGCCGATCTCGAAACCGCATAACCGAATCATGGAACTCAGAAAAACATTTCAGTTCGAAGCCGCCCACCTGTTGCCGCATCTGCCGGAGGATCACAAATGCCGGCGACTGCACGGGCACAGCTTCACGGCGGAGATCGTCGTCGAGGGCGATTGCGACCCAAAACTGGGTTGGGTGCTCGATTACGCCGACATCTCGGCGGCGTTCAAGCCGCTCTGGGAGCAACTCGATCACCGTTATCTCAACGACGTTGGCGGCCTCGAAAACCCGACGAGTGAAAATGTCGCCGTGTGGATTTGGGAGCGATTGAAGCCAAGTTTGCCGCTGTTAACCGCCGTGGAAGTGGCCGAAACCTGCACCGCCAGCTGTGTTTACAGGGGCGAATGAGCCCCTGGCCAAGCGGAGGAGTTCCGAAAACCGTTGCGCTGAAAACCGTTTTTTATTAAGGTCTCTGACCCGCCGGAGGGGATTCACATCGGCTCGTGACAGATGAAAAAAGTTTACAGCTTGAAGGATATTGACGAGCTGCAACGCAAAGGCGGGCTGGATGGCATCCCAACCGATGCGATCATCACACCGTCAGCGCGTGACCGCCTGAAAGAATTTAAAATGAGTGACACAGAAAAACCTGCGCCCGC
>DQOE01000043.1 GCA_015658765.1 Verrucomicrobiota bacterium
CGACAGGAGGATCTGCCCAAGGTCGCTGAGCTGTTTTACCGAGTCATCCGCCGGATCGACAGCATCCCTGCATCCGACTTGGCCAAGGGCACAACCCGTAAGCGAGGCGATCCCCCCGCCGCCCCGCCGCCATGGTTCCTCCCGCCGGAGTTTTTTCTGGGCGACTGAACTTTTGGCCAGGCCGCTCACTGCGCTTGGGCAAGCGCTTGGGCCATGTCGGCTTTGATTTGAGGGTCGGCGGCGTAGGGGTCGTTGTGCCGCTTGGCGTAGGCGCCCAGCTTGACGGTGAGTCGCCGGACGATTTTTTCGAAATCGGGATTGATGAACTTGTTGTGCAACTCGTCGGGATCGGTTTTCAGGTCGTACAGCCACGGTTGGCCAAGCGCGGAGTAAATAAGCTTGTAGCGATCGGTGACGGCGGCGAGCCAAGGTTTGATGCCGGAGGTCGAGCGGATAAAGGCGATGTCGTCCCACTTGGTTTTCGCGCCGCGAAAGAGGGCGGAAGCGTCGCGGCCCTCAACGCCCTTGGGCAGCTCGTCGCCGGTGAGCGCGAAGAGGGTCGGCACGAAGTCCACGCAGCTCAGCGCTTGGTTGACAACGGTGCCGGCCGGGATTTTACCGGGGCAATAAAACAGAAACGGCACGCGCGCCGAGCCTTCGTAGGGGACGCCCTTGTTGAGTCGGCCGTGCTCGCCGCAGAGGTCGCCGTGGTCGGCGGTGAAGACGATGATCGTGTTGTCGATCTGCCCGTTTTTTCGCAGCGCATCGAGGATGCGGCCGATGTTGTCGTCGAGACACTTCACCATGCCGTAATAACTTGGCATCAGCATTCGCACGGTGTCGGCGGTGATTCTTGGACTCGCCGCTCCCCAGCGCGGTGTCTGTGCGCGCGATTTGTTCACCGAGACAGGGATCGGCACTTTCACGTTTTTGTACATCTTGTCGTACGGCTTGCGGACGGTGTTCGGGCCGTGCGGATCAGGGAAGCAGACCATGTAACAAAACGGCTCGGCCTTGTTGAGGTTGATGAAATCGATCGTGCGGTTGGCCAGCCAGTCGGTGGAGAATGATTCGCTGTCGGCATTCTCGACGCCGTAATACGGTTTGCCCCGCTTGATGGCCGCGACGCGCGGGCCGGCCACGGTGATCTCGAATTTCTTCCAGTGGCCGCGGTTGAACATGTAGCGGTTGTCGTCAAAGCCGAACTTCCGCTCGGGCGCCCACTGCGGTTTGCCCAGGCCGTCGAGATGCCACTTGCCTGCGTAACCGGTCTTATAGCCTTTCCGGCGAAGCACCTCGGCGAAAGTCACGACGTGGTCACCAAGCGGGATGTTGTTGTTGGTGACCTGTGTGTATTGCGGATAGCGCCCGCTGATCAACGCGCCCCGCGAAGGGGAGCAAACCGGCGTGGTGGCGTAAAAGCTGGTGGCGAGTGCTCCGTGCCGGGCGATCCAGTCAATGTTCGGCGTGCCGACGATTTTGCCGCCGTAACAGCCGAGCGTCTTGAAGTGGTGCTCGTCGGTTTGGATGACCAGCACGTTATACGGGTTGGCCAAGGCGGGTGATTGGCCAAGGGCTGCGAAAAGGAAGGTGAGCAAAAGGCGTTTCATGGCGCCGAATCCTGCCGCTCGGCAAAGCGCTTGGCAATGCTGGGAGAAGTTTTTAGTGTTCAGTTTCAAGTTTTCAATTGAGACACGGATTTCACGGGTTGGCACGGATATGATTGGGGAAATTTTAAAATTGAAATCTCAGGCAAACGCCAAATTAGAAGAAAAACCCCGAGTGAATCCGTGAAATCCGTGTCTTAATTACTCCGCTAACGGTCAGCGGCCGAACCGCGACAGGCCGAGGAAGCCGATGGGTCGTTCGGTTTTGCCGTCGAGCGCCAACTCGCTGAGTACTTTGCCCATCACGCTGGCGAACTTGAAACCGTGCCCGCTGAATCCGCAGGCGAAGTGCACCCGCTCGCTCTCCGGGTGACGGTCGACGATGAAGTGCCCATCGGCTGAGTTGGTGTATCTGCAGATCTTGATCGACCGCACTTGGCCAAGCGCGTCCGGCAAATAACGGCGAAGCGGCAGCAGGATTTCCTCCTCGTCAGCGGGGAAGGTTTCGTCGGTGATCGCGTCCGGCGTCATCGGTGTGCCGGGGTGGTGGCGCGCCAGCTTGAGGGCGTCGCCGCTCATCGGGAAGCCGTAGTAAATCCCGGTGAGATCGCCATCGCCATTGGGGTCGATGTTCCAAACTGGAAAGTCGCCGCGCTGAAACAACTTCGGCCGTCTGGGTTGCACCCATCCCAGCACCTGCCGCGTGACCGTTAGCGGCACGTCCGGCAACCGCAGCAAGTCGCCTGACCAAGCACCGGCGCAGAGAATCAGCTTGGCCGCAGTGTGAGTGCCGCTAGCGGTGCGGACGGTTACGCCGTTGCCGTCGCTTGCCCAGTTGATGAGCGGTTCATTTGTGAGCAACTTGGTGCCGAGTTGTTGCGCTGCCTTGGCGTATGTTTCAACGGCGAGTTCGGAGAGCAGATAGCCGCCTTCCGGCTCGAGTGCGCCGACCATGCCTGCGGACAGGGTGAACTGGGGGAACTGCCTGGCCAACTCGCCGTGCGTCAGCGTGGAGCAGGGGAGGTTGTGTGTCTCGGAGGCCAACTTCACGCCGCTGATCGCCTCGCCGTCGGGGAAGCCCATGTACAGCACCCCGGTTTTGTGGAGCAGTTTTGCGCCGGTTTCCTGCTCGATCTCCTCCCAAAGCTGATAGGCATCGCGCAGCAGCGGCACGTAGTCGGGATGCTCCTGATAGCTCAACCGAATGACGCGCGTGTCGCCGTTGTAGGATGAGTTCGTGTTGGGGACCGATTGGCTGTCGATGCCGAGCACTCTCGCGCCGCGCTTGGCCAAGTGATAACAGGCCGCCGCCCCCATCGAGCCCACGCCGACAACGATTACGTCGTGGTGATCCGGCATGACACTTACCTGGGGGCGTGTGCGAGGAAAAACTCCACGATGGGTTCCGGGTCTTTCAGGCTGTGCGGGTGATGCCCAACCCCCGGTTTGTGAATCACGTGAATCTTGCCGCCGAGAGCCTTGTAGCGTTGTTCGATGATGTCGCTATTCTCCGTGATCGGCACGACTTTGTCGGCGTCGCCAACGACGTGGAGAATCGGGATGCCGGCTTTGGCCAATGGGGCTAGTCGGTCGATGGGGTTGCCCTTGTACGCCACTGCTTCGGCCTCGGTGAAACCGTATGCCGCGAGACATTGTTTCCACGTGCCGAGACTGCCCTTGCCGACGCCCCTGCCGGCGGGCCAGCTTTTGAAATCGCACACCGGCGCGTCGCCGTAAATGGCAGCGACCTTGCCGGGGTTGCTCGCCGCCCAGTTGTAAATAATCAGGCCGCCACGACTCATGCCTTCCAGTGAGGCTTTCGTTGCGAAGCCGTGTTGCGTGGTCAGGAAATCGTAAAAACGATCCCATCGCTCGACCGCCGTCGGACTCCCGAACAACGCGCCCACCTCGCAGTAAACGACGTGCCACCCCTTGGCCAGCAGGGCGAGATCGGCTTGCGGTTCGTGCCCCCAAAAGCGGGCGCGCCAAACCCAGGGCCTGCCGGGCGCTGCCGTGTTCGGAGTGACAACACGGCAGTCGGCATCCCCCAGCTTGAAGTCGTAACGGTCGAAGTTGTGCCAAGAGGTTTTTTCGCCGGGGATGTTTGTGGTCTGGTCGAGGGTTTTGACTTCAGTTTTGCGCTTGGCCAGGTCGAGCAACTGCGCGGTCGTGGCGAAGCGGGAGATGTTCAAAAAGTCCGGTTGCTCCCTGTCCGACGCCGGATAGCCACTGAGGTTGAGCCGACTGATTTCTTTCTCGAAGAGGGACGCAAGTGTGACGAGGCTTGCTGAATCGCCGGTGCCCCACAATTCCAGCGGCGCGCCGGCGCAGCGCTCGAGCGTGCGGAGGGCGCGAATGCAGCGGCGCACATCCCACACCTGTTGCCCCGCGAGCGTTTGGCCAAGCAGCATGAATCGGCGGCGGGTCTGCGTGAGGTGTTTTTGGTTTTGCGTCAATCGCGTGGGGCCAATCCCCCGGGGCGAAAGGGCGACGTAAACTCCCGGATGCTCGGCAACGAATTCGAGCTGACCGGCGATGTCTTCCACTTGGTTGTCGTTGAGCACTTGGAGGTGCACGGGTGCGCCCTTGGCCAAGTCGGCCTTGTGGGCAACGTGCATTCGCAGCCGAATCCCCGGTTGGCTGTCAAAGTCATAGGCAGCGAGACGCACGCCGTCGCGCTCGGTGTCCGACACTTTTACGAGCTGCAACCTGCCGCCGCGCTTGGGCCAGCCGCCAAAGGTTTTCGAGCGCAAATCCGCCATGATTTCCGGGCGCTTGGCCTTGGCGTCGTCGGTGGCGATCCGTGAGAACGTGTCGTGAATGGTTGTGGTTCGCTCGTCTTTCGGAGCGTTGCCGAACACCTTGAGTTGCTGCGGCTGGAAAAGCTTGGTCGCCGGTTTGTCGATCAAAACGCTTTTGCCCTTGAGATGTTTGTTGAACCAGTTGAACGCCGGCACGCGCAATTCCTGCGAGTCGCCGTGGCCGCCGGGGGTGATGACGAGGCCGAGGCTGCTTTTTTTGCCGTGCAACTCGTAGATGCGACGGACTTTTGTGAAGAGCCGGTTGACGCCGTCGAGCGGGAAGATGCCGTCGTCGTCGGTGTTGAGGATGAGCAACGGGCGAGGCGCGACGAGCGCGGCGACTTGGGCAAAATCCCACCCGTAAGTGTTCACGTGATACATGCAGTCGCAATGCCCCTCGACGACTCCGTCGACAACGTGGTTTTGCAGGTCGGTAATTCCGGCGACCGGCGCGGCGACCTTGATGCGCTCGTCGAGCGTAGCGATCCACCAACTGTACGCGCCGCCGCCGCTGCGGCCGGTCACGCCGAGGCGGTTTTTGTCCACGACGTCAAGCGACGTAAGGTAGTCGAGTGCGCGGATGCAGTTCCACGCCTCCACACCGGCCGGCGTGTAGCCACGGGAGTTCCACCACCACATGCCGTGGCGATAGGTGCCGTGGTGTATACCGGAAAGCTCACCGAGTTGGATCGTGTCGATGGCGAGGCAGACGTAGCCGTTTCGGGCAAACCAAGCGCCATGATGCTGGTAGTAGGTTTTGTTGCCATAATCGATGCCGTCAATCTTCACGCGACCGTGCCCGCAAACGTAGAGGATCGTCGGCGCGGGGGCGGTGAGATTCTTGGGCACGTAAAGGTTGCCGGTGACGTACAGGCCGGGGCTGGACTGAAAGTGAAGGTTGCGCACCTCGAACTCGTCGTGTTGCACCGTGCCGGTGACGGTGGCTTGCAACGGCGTGCGTTCCGGCAGCGGATCGAGCCCGAGCATCTCGTGAAGCTGCTTGCGGTAGAGATCTTTTTTGGCGTTCCAATCGTCGAGTGTCTCGATTTCGGCGAGGCAGCTGTCGGCCAGTCGCTTGGTTTCGATTTTGAAATACTCGGCGAACATCCGGTCGCCGGGCGTCTTCAATTCAGCGGCGTGGGCAAGCGACACAGCCAAGCCGCAAAGTAGTAAAGAGAGCAGTCGTTTCATGATGAAAAAGTTTGCGCTTGGCCAAGCGTGGATGAGGAAGACGCTTGAGACAAGCCAAGTTCCAAACGGTGAAGATCGGATTATCACTTGAAGTTTCGGTGGCGAGGCTGCAGTTTCCCGCACATGAAATCCTTCCGTTGGATGATGTTGATGTGTCTTGTTTCCTTTGTTCAGGGGCCGAGTGCAGCCGATTGGCCCTCGTACCGGCATGACGGGAACCGCTCGGCGGTCAGTGCGGAGGCCGTTTCCGGCAAGCTGAATCC
>DQOE01000408.1 GCA_015658765.1 Verrucomicrobiota bacterium
GACTTCAGTAACAACGCCGTATTTATCCAAAGCCTAGCGCCAACCGTCTCGGTGATGAACAATGGCGTGACAAAGGGCTGTGGTGCGGCGTCCTTTGCCGCCGT
Organism: Verrucomicrobiota bacterium; assembly: GCA_015658765.1. Classification (GTDB taxonomy): domain Bacteria; phylum Verrucomicrobiota; class Verrucomicrobiia; order Limisphaerales; family UBA1096; genus UBA1096. The sequence goes on from DQOE01000408.1 coordinate 105, forward strand.
CAAGAGCGCCAGGGTCAAGGCGATGTATCAGCTCCATAAAAACCTGCGCGACGACATCGAAAATAACACGACGAACGAATTCATCGCCAACCTTACACGAGACTGCGACGCGCATCACATCCACATGTCCGTCGCTCCCGACGGCAAACAGTACACCATCAGCATCCCCGACAAGGGCCACAGCCGCACTTACAAAACCCGAAGGAAATAACCGCGACCACCGGCCAAGTGTAAGCCGGGCGACATGATTTACCTCGACCATCTCACGACCACGCCGCCGCTGACGGAGGTGGTCGATGCCATGCAGCCTTGGCTGCGCGGGCAGTTCGGCGCGCCGGCCTCGCTGCACAAGCTTGGCCTCGAGGCACGCGATGCCATCGACGCGGCGCGGGAGCGCTTGGCCAAGCTGGTGAATGCCGCCGAGCCGGAGGAAATCATTTTCACCTCCAGCGGCACCGAGGCGATCAACCACGCGGTCAAGGGCGCCGCCTTGGCCAACCGCCGGTTCGGCAGCCACATCGTCACCACCGGGATCGAGCATCCGGCTGTGCTTGGCTCCGTCGCCTGGCTTGAGAGCCAAGGCTTCAGCAGCACAAGAGTCGGCGTCGATGGCCAGGGCCGGGTCGATCCCGATGCGATTGGGCGCGCGATGAACGACGAGACAATCCTCGTTTGCCTGCACCACGCAAACCTCGACCTTGGCACGGTGCAGCCGGTCGCCGAGGTGTCCGAACTCACCGGCGAACGCGGCATCCCGTTGTTCGTCGATGCCACCGCCAGCGGCGGCTGGCTGGCGACGGACGTGCAGCAACTCGGCGCTGATTTGCTGGCCTTGGCGCCGCACCGATTCTACGGGCCGAAAGGCGTGGGCGTGCTTTACAAAAAACGGCGTACGCGAGTGGAGAACCTCATCCACGGCGGCGTGCAGGAAAACGAGTTTCGCGCCGGAACAGAAAACGTGGCCGCGATCGCCGGTGCCGGTGTCGCCGCGGAACACGCCGCCGCCGCGCTTGGCCAACGCGCCTCGCAAGCGGCCAAGCTGCAGGTGCGGCTGCTCGAGGGCATTGGCCAAGCCGTCGAGGGCGTTCACTTGAACGGCCCCGAGCCGGGCGACGGACGGCTGCCGCACCAGCTCAGCCTCAGCACCGGGGGTGTCGAGGGCGAAGGCCAGGCGCTGATGCTCGACTTGCGGGGCGTCGCCATCGCCGCCGGGGCGGCTTGCACGACCCGGTCGATGCGCATGCCCCCCGCCCTGCGCGCCATCGGCCGCGACGCCGACTTGGCCAAGGGCACGACGCTTTGGGGCATCGGCCGAGACACCACCGAGGCGGAGATCGACCGCGCGATCGAGTTGTTCGCGGAAGTCACTGCCAAGTTGCGCAGCATGTCGCCGGTGCAGTGATTTATCGGCGGAGTGGGCGAAGTCGCTTGAACCCCGACTGCGTACCGTGGTAAGCAGAGCGCGCGTAACTTATCGCGACATGGCTGAAATCGAAGACAAATACGAGGACAATGTCACCGGCAAATTTTTTGTGGATGAACAGTGCATCGACTGTGATCTCTGCCGCGAGACTGCACCATCCTGCTTCACCCGCAACGACGACGGGGGATATTCCTTCGTCCACAAACAACCCGACAACGAGGAGGAGGAGGTACAGTGCCGGGAGGCGATGGAAGGCTGCCCGGTGGAAGCCATCGGCGACAACGGCCCTGGCTAACTCTTCACTCCGTTTTTCAGCCGGTCTTTTGCAACCGGCGTCGCAGCATCTCCAATGCCTGATGCACCGTGGCGTGCTTGAACGTCTCGCGGTCGTACGGGTGGAATTTTCGAATCGCCAGCGGCCGGCTGCCTTTCGAGGTCAAGCCCAGCCAGACGGTGCCGACCGGCTTGTCCGCCGTGCCACCGTCCGGCCCGGCGATGCCGGTGACGGAGAGGGCATGGTCAGCCCCGCTCACCGCGAGAGCGCCCTCGGCCATCTCGACGGCCACCTCTTTGCTCACCGCGCCGTGCTGCGCCAGGGTTGACTCGTTCACGCCGAGCAGTATTTGCTTCATCTCGTTGCTGTACGTCAGCATGCCGCCGGCGAAGATGGCTGACGCACCGGGCACGTTGGTGATGTGGTGCCCGAGCAAACCGCCGGTGCACGACTCGGCGACGGCCAAGGTCTCGCCGGTGGCGATCAGGCGCCCAACCACCACCTGCTCAATCGTCTCGTCGTCGGTGCCGTAGATTTGCTTGTCGATCGCCGCGCGGATCGTTGCCTCAGCCTCGGCGATGAGGGCCGGCATTTCCGGGCCACTCCCACTGAGCCGGATGTCCACCTGCCCGGTGCGGGCGCAAAAACCCAGGTCAAGCCCGCGATCCATCAGCGGCTTGAGTTGCCCAAGCAGCATCTCCTCAACCGTTGACTCGCCGATGCCGAGGCTGCGAAGTGTCCGGCAATGAAATGCCTGCTCCAGCGGCAGGTGTTTTTTAATGAACGGCAGCGCCTGGTCGTCGACCATCGGACGCAACTCGCGCGGTGGCCCCGGCAGCATCAGCAGCCAAGCCGGTTTGCCGCTTTCGTGAAACGTGTTCGGCGACACCTCGATGGCCAAGCCGGGGGCGGTGCCGTGTTCGTTGGGAAACACCACCGCGCCTTTTGGCACCTGCGCCTGCACCAGCACCGACTCCGGCATGGGGCGGTTGCGTCGCTCGAAGAAGCTCTCGATATGCGAGGCGATCGAGTCGTCCCGGCAAAGCGGCCGGGCCAGCATGTCGGCGATCATCCCGCGCGTGATGTCGTCGGACGTCGGGCCAAGTCCGCCGGTGGTAATGACGAGCCCGGCACGGCCAAGCGCGGTTTGCACCGCCTCACGGATCGCTTGGCCGTTGTCCGGCACGGTGACCTGACGGGAGAGGGTGTGGCCGCTGTCGGCAAGACGTTGGCCAAGCCACTGTTGATGGGTGTTGAGCACGCGGCCAAGCAACAGCTCGGTGCCGGTGGTGATGAGTTCGATCTCCATCTAGCTCCCGCCAATATCGGGGCAAGTCGCCGGCAAGGGCAAGCTTGGCCAAGCGCTTGGCCTGTGGTTGACCCCGGCCAAACGCATGCGCATTCTGCCGCCCATGCAACATTCTCCCGGTTTTCTGGCGGTGGTGGATGAAGCGCGGACGCGAGTCAACGAGGTCGACCTCGATCAGGCTCGCGAACGCCTGGCCAACAACCCCGATGCCATCCTGATGGATGTCCGCGAAGACAGGGAATGGATGACCAGCCACGCGGCGGATGCCGTTCACTTGGGCAAGGGAATCCTCGAGCGCGACATCGAGTCGGCGGTGCCGGACAAGGGCGCTGAGGTGATCATGTATTGCGGCGGGGGCTTTCGCTCGGTGCTGACGGCGGAGGTGGCGCAGCGGATGGGCTACACGAATGTCCACTCGCTCATCGGCGGCTACAAGGCGCTCGTGAATGCCGGTTGGGAAATGGAAGGCGGGGAATGACACACCGGCGCTTGGCCAAGCGTCACTTCATCCGGTTGAAGGTCGCCTGGAGAACGTCCGAGTCCGGCTTGCCTTTGAACTTGCTCTGGGCAGCATCGATGACGCCGGCCTCGAGCGCGTTCTTGGTCGGTCGCTGAATCTGGTAGAAGATGCCGAACCGGCCCGGGAAATCCTCGCCAGCCACGGCGTACGCTGCCGCCTCGTCGGTGGGGTCGTGATCCTCCGGCATGAGCTTGAACTCGCCTCCCTTGCGGGGATTGGAGGAGTCGAATGCGCCCGCGAAAAACTCGGTGCACTCGCTCAGGCACTCGATGAAACTGAAGCCGTCGTGATCCATCGCGGCGTCCATCATCTCGAACAGGTGCTTGGGATTGGTGTGCGAGGTGCGAGCCACAAACGTCGCCCCGGCCGCGATGGCGAGCTTCATCGGGTTGATCGGCTGGTCGAACGCGCCCCAATTGTCGGTCTTGCTCTTGAAGCCGATCGGCGAGGTCGGCGAGGTTTGTTTCTTGGTCAGGCCGTAGACGAAATTGTCCATGACCACGTAGGTCATCTTGACGTTTTTGCGTGCGGTGTGGACGAAGTGGTTGCCGCCGATGGAGAAGGCGTCGCCGTCGCCGCCGAAGGTGAACACGTGCAGATCGGGCCGCGAGAGGGAGAGTCCGCTGGCGAAGGACAAGGCGCGACCATGAATGTAGTGCACGCCGTGCGCCTGCACAAAGTACGGGAACCGGCTTGAGCAGCCGATGCCGGCCACGGTGGTCACGTTCTCGTGGGGGATGTTCCGCTTCTGGATCAGCTTGTAGTAGATGGAGAGCACGGAAAAATCACCACAGCCCGGACACCAGGTCGGGTTATCGGCGGTGATCTCTTTTTTGGTCACCGGTTGGCGTTCCCCGGCGTCCTGAGGGGGGTGCTCCATTGTTGCGCTGTCACTCATCTTGTTTAAGTTGTATCAGGCCGTGGCTACTTCTTCTTCCAGACGCGCTTTGACGCGCTCGATGATCTCCGAAACTTTCCAACGGCGGGCGGCGGTCTTGTTGATGCCCTTGATGCGCGCATCGGCATACCGGGCGCGGAGCACGCCGGCCAACTGGCCGTAGCCGTAGACGCCGCCGTCGTTCATCTCGACAATATAGACCGACTTGAACCGCGGAAGAATGTCCTCCAAGCCGGTCGGCAACGGGTTGATGTGCTTGATGTGCAGCGAGGACAAGGTGTAGCCCTCGTTACTGAGTTGTTCCACCGCCTCGAGGAGAGGCCCCTTGGTCGACCCCCAGCCCACCAACAGCACATCGCCGGAGTCCGCCCCGCACACCTCCGGGGTGGGCAACGTATCCGCAAGTGTCTTGAGCTTGTTGCGGCGTTTTTTTGTCATGTTGATGTGGTTCACCGCATCCCCGCTGGGATGACCCGATTCGTCATGCTCCAGGCCGGTCACCACGGGATAGCGGCCATCCTCGATCCGCGTGCCGGGAGCCCGGTGTTGGCTGAGTCCGTCTCCGGATGACAAGTCATACGGCTTGTGAGACGGCACAGGGCTCAAGTCCAGCTTCACCTCCTTGCAAATCTTTTTCAGATCCGGCTCCTTGAACGCCTCGATCCGGGTGGCTATGGCCTGATCGCTGAGCAAGAACACGGGGACACTGTATTTGCGGGCAATATTCACCGCCTCGATGGCGGTGTAAAAACAATCCTCCACATCGGAGGCAGCCAGCACGACACGGGGCGAGTCGCCGTGGCCACCGTAACAGGCGATATTGAGATCGGACTGCTCGACATCGGTCGGCAACCCGGTGGAGGGCCCGCCACGCTGTACGTCGATAATCACCAGCGGCATCTCCGCCATGATCGCCCAGCCGATGGCCTCGATCTTCAGCGAGATGCCCGGGCCGCTCGAGCCGGTGACCGCCACGTGCCCGCCGTAGCTTGCGCCAATCGCCATCGAGACGGAGGCAATCTCATCCTCGCACTGGATGAATGACCCGCCGTACTTGGGCAACTCACGCCGAAGCAGCTCCATGATGTCCGACCACGGCGTGATCGGGTAACCGGCACCAAAACGAACCCCGGCAGCGATCAACCCGTAGCCGATCGCCTCGTTGCCGGACATCACCACTTGGTTGGAACGATCCGCCCCGCCCTTGGCCAGGCGAAACAGGTTGCTGATGTCGTCGCCCTGGTAACGATAACCGGCTTGAAAAGCGTCCATCGCGATTTTCGTGACGCTCTCGCCCTTGGCACTAAACCGCTCGTTGATCAGCCGCTCGAGTTTCGTCGTATTAAGGCTGAACATCCGGCCGATCAAGCCAAGCGCATAGATGTTCTTGCCCTTGTCACGGCCAGTGCCGCCGATCGCCTCAACCGTCAGGCTGGAGATGGCGATGCCGATGTGCCGGTAGTCGGTCAGGCACTCCTCACGCGGTTCCACATGGTCGCTGTCATAAACCATAACGCCCCCCTTGCGGAGGTTCTTGATGTGACCGTCGTAGGAATGCTGGTAGAACGCAAACAGCACGTCGGCTTTGTCGCCCGGGCTGAGCACCTCACCGGAGCCAAGGCGCACCTGAAAAATGGACGGCCCACCGGCGATGGTCGATGGGATCGTCATCATCGTCATGACATCCCGCTCGCTCCGCCCGGCCAAGCGCGCCAGGAACCCGCCGATGGACTGGATGCCGTCCTGGGAGTTGCCAGCGATGCGTATGGTCGCCTCAGAAATATTGGAGGGTTGGGAGTTGCTCCCATTGTTGGCCTCCGAAACAGTTGTCTCGCTCATCGAGAAATTTGAATAATTTTGCCTCAACCACCCCCAAGGAACGGGAGCGGCGCTGGC
>DQOE01000234.1 GCA_015658765.1 Verrucomicrobiota bacterium
AATTCAAGGACCGGTTTCCAGACAGAAATCAAACAGCTAAAGACATGGATCTCCGGACGCCTGACATGGATGGATACCCAGTTTGACTCCATCCCGTCACCCCTGTTGAGCATCACCGAGGGTGCCGCCCTGCCCGGTTTCCAGCTTGGCGTAAGCGTGCAAAGTGACGAGGTGTATTATACGACTGACGGCACGGATCCGCGCATGCCAAACGGCGACATCAACCCAAGAGCCACCCGGCTTGGCGAGGCGGAAACTGAACCGATCATCCCGATAAACTCCGAGTGGAAGTACCTCGACACGGGAACCAAACTCGACAAGGTCGATTGGACCGCTATCGAGTACGACGACAGCGAATGGAAAAGCGGCAAAGCCGAGCTTGGCTATGGCGACGGCGACGAGGCCACCGCAGTTGATCGCGGTTCAGAGCCCAGCTCGAAATTCCACACAACCATCTATTTCCGGAAGGAGTTCCAGATGGGAGAATCGATCGACAAGTCGCTGCTTATCAAGCTGTTGCGAGATGACGGTGCCGCTGTTTACCTGAACGGACGCGAGTTGTTCCGAAGCAACATGAAACTGGGAACGATTCGTTATGCCACTTACTCAATTAAACGAAACTCCTCCAAGAACAGCCGCATCTTTTTCCCCTACTTCGTTGAAGTTCCCAAGTTCAAGACGGGCAAAAATGTCTTCGCCGTCGAGGTGCATCGTGGCTCCCGGTCCGACAAGGATCTGAGCTTCAATTTTGTTGCTTCCGCCCTGGACGCATCCGGCATACCGGTCACCATCGACAAGACATCCACCATTACCGTCCGCGCAAAAAACGGCGAAACCTGGAGTGCGCCAGCCACTGCGTCGATTGTCATTTCCCCCTCGGCAGCGCTCAAGGTCACGGAGTTGATGTATAATCCGACGGACGGAAAAACGTTCGAGTTCATCGAGTTGAAAAACCTCAGCGGCGCTCCTCTCGACTTGGCGGGCGTTAGTTTCTCCGGCGTCCGGTTTACGTTCGACGAAGGGACGCTGGCACCGTGGGAGTCCGGTGTCCTCATCCCCAACGACGACCCGGCGGCGTTTATCGCGAAATACCCGGACGCCCCCATCCTCGGCACCTACGGCGGCAGCCTCTCCAACTCAGGCGAGGAACTTCGCCTGCTCGATCCCGATGGCCAGATCGTTTTCTCGGTTAATTACTCCGCCGACAGCCCTTGGCCAAGCAAGGCGGACGGCGTCGGCTCGTCGCTCGAGCTCGTGTCGCAACTGGCCAGTGAGCGTGACCCGTCCAACTGGCGGGCAAGCCTCGTGCCCGGCGGCACCCCAGGTGACATTCTGTTTTTATCCACCGAATTAAGCCTTACGGGTGGAAGGATGGCCATCCGATTCCTGGCGCTTCCCGGCAACACGTATTCCCTTCATACCAGCGACGACCTCGCCTCAGGGAAGTGGAGAAAACTAGAGGCAAATGAATTCGTAACAAGAATGAAAGTCGTTGAGTTCGTAGTCTCGCCTCACGATGGCGAAGGACAGCAGTTCTACCGTGTTTCAAGCCCATGACAACGCGCAACCCATCCGGCAACCTACCGCCGCTTGCGGGTGTCTGCACCCTCGAGGAGGCCCAGCGGCCCGGCCTGCCCGTGGAGGAGTGCGTCCGCCGACTGAAACGCTTTCACTACACACTTAAGCGGCTACACCAGGTTTTCAACAATCGCATTTCCTCCGAGCCGGTTTATGAGTTGAAGATGGCCTTCAGCCTCCACTCACACTACTGCGCGGAGCACGTCGCCGCCCTGCGCAAGCGTATCGGCGAGATGCGCGAACCCCCGCTTGGCCTCGAGACGCTGCCCGACAAGCATCTGGAGATTTTTTTTGACGAGATCCTCGCCGCCCCCACCACTGGCGAGTTGTTCCTTGGGGTTTACGAGGTAGCTCTCCCTTCGCTGCGGGATGCCCTGCGCCAACACCTGGCTGACACCAACCCGCTGGCTGACCACCCAAGCGTACGGCTGATCCGGTTTGCGCTGCTCGAGATCAACGAGATGATTGCGCTTGGCCAAGCGACCAACGACTCGTTGCTGGATACGGATCAACGCGCCGAAACCGAAGGCTGGCTTGGCCTGTTGAACAACTGCCTGGCCAATGCCGGTGGCCTGGACGGCACCGCTGAACCGGCGCAGCAACCGGTCGGGCGCCAACGCTCGGCCAAGCCGTACCAGTACGACAGTGTGCCCAGGCGGGACGCGCGATTTCCCGACCCGTTCAACATGGGAGTCAATGCCGAGGCGTTCCTGTACGACGAACAATACCCGCCGGAACCCAAGGCGCTAATGATGTTTTACAAGCGACTCCGGGAGATCGACGTGCCGGAAATGATGTCCAGCATCATCGCCGAGACGCCGGGCAAACCGTGGGGCTACTACCGCGACATGACACGCCAACTTTGGGACGAGGCGCGCCACGCCATGATGGGCGAGGTGGGCTTCGTGAACCTCGGCATCGACTGGCCCAGCAAGGTCATGATCAATCACAACTGGTCCCTCGCCCTCAACGCGCAACTCACCCCGATGGAGCGCCATGCCGTCCTCTACTTCATCGAGCAGGGGTTGATGCCCCGGACGGGGAAACGCTTCGAGTGGGAAGTGGCCCGGGATTCCAACAACCCGTTGTCCGCGCTGTTTCAGGATTATGACTGGGCTGACGAGGTGCTGCATGCGCGCATCGGCCGCGACTGGTACCTGCCGGAATTCGACAACCCCAAGGCGGCCATCGACTACGGTGATGACTGCTGGTCGCGTGTGTTGATGGACTGGAACCAATACCGCAAGGACAGCAAAACGGAGCATCGCAACTGGTGGCCCGACCTCTACAGCGCCGCCTGCAAGGCGCGGAACATCGAGCCCGACCCCAATGTGATGCGTTTCAGCACATCCTACGAGACGGTTCGAGCTGATTTGAGAGCTATTTCAGCTTCGGGGTAATTTTTGCATTTTCCTTAAAACCATTTTCATCCAGTATCCCGCCGATGCGATTGCGCCGTCTGGCCCGCGAACGGGCCATCCAGTTCCTGTTTCAACATGAGATGAACCCTCCCGAGGCAATCGAGGAGGATCTTGAGCGCTTTTGGGAATCCCAAACCAGCGCCGCAATCGCCGAGGATCACAAGGCGTCCACCTGGGGTGAGGCATCCGAGCCGACGACGCCGACCTCCGAGGACGATGAAGTACGGAAGTTTGGCGATCCCCTCATACGCGGCGTCCTGGAAAAACTCACCGAGTTGGACGGCATCATCGAGGAACAGACACGCAACTGGGATATCGCCCGCATTGCCAAGGTGGACCGAAACATCCTGCGACTGGCCATTTACGAGATGCTGCACCGGGAGGACATCCCGCCGGTCGTCAGCATCAACGAGGCGATCGACATCGCCAAAAAGTTTTCCACTGAGAACAGCGGACGATTCGTGAACGGCATTCTCGACAAGGTCAAGGGCAAGCTCATGCGCCCGGCCCGAACGACCGCCAACTGAGCAAACTCACTGGGAGAAACGCTTGGCCAAGCCATTGATCGACCTGCACCTGCACACCCTCTACTCGGACGGCGTCTCCACCCCCGAGCAAGTGGCCGAGGAGGCGCAGAAAATGAACCTTGCCGCCATTGCGCTGACCGACCACGACACCATCGAGGGCTGCCCGCGCTTGGCCAAGGCCTGTGCCGAGCGCGACATCGAGTTCATCCCCGGCACCGAGCTTTCCACCGATATCGATGGGCACGAAATGCACCTACTCGGCTACTACCTCGACACGGACAACGAGGAACTGATCCGCGAAACCACCCGCTACCAACAAAACCGAACCGATCGCGTCCACGGCCTGGTTCGGCAGCTCAACTCGATCGGGGTGGCCCTGCACGCCGATCAGGTTTTCGACCTGGCCAAGTGCAAGGCACCCGGCAGGCCGCATGTGGCCCGGGCACTGGTGAAGCACCGCTTTTGCAGTACAATGGACGAGGCATTCACCCGTTACCTGCGGAAGAGCGCGCCGGGCTGGGTTCCCAAGGTCAACGTCGGCGTCGATGAGGGCATCCGGCTGATCCACCAGGCTGGCGGCTTGGCTGTGATGGCTCATCCCAGCCTCAACAAGATCGACCACTTGATCCCCCGCCTGGTTGAGGCCGGCCTCGACGGTCTCGAGTGCTGGCACAGCAGGCATCCCAAGAGCACCGCCAAGCGTTACCGCGAAATGGCCGCGCGCCTTGGCCTGCTCATCACCGGCGGGTCGGATTGCCACGGCCCGTCCCGGGGCCGGCATCCCCTCATCGGGACTGTTCGCGTGCCGTACGAAATCCTCGATGAAATGAAACGCCGCCTCCCCCGCTCCACCACGAGCAGACGAATTTAACCAGATGGGTTTGTTCACAAAATTCTTTTCCGGTCTGAAGAAGACGCAGTCCAAGTTATCGACCGAGATCCGCCGGATCATCACCCGCTCACCCAAGCTCACCGAGGACGATATCGAGGAACTCGAGGCCGCCCTGCTCGCCTCCGACATGGGCCTTGCGGTCACTGGGCGCATCGTCGATGCCGTCCGTGAAAAATACGAGTCGAGCGGCGGCAAGTCGGGTAGCGTGCTCGAGGTCGCCCAGGCGGAAGTCATGTCGTGCCTCGGCGACAACACCGCCCGCTTGGCCAAGCACGACGGGTTGACGGTCGTCTCGCTGATCGGCGTGAATGGCGCCGGCAAAACCACCACCGCTGCCAAGCTCGCCCACCGCGTGAAGGCCGACGGCGGCAAACCGATGTTGGCCGCGTGCGACACCTTTCGCGCCGCCGCCATCGAGCAGTTGAACCTCTGGGGCACGCGGCTCGACATCCCGGTTGTCAGCAGCAACTACGGCGCAGACCCCGCCTCAATCGCCCACGACGCCGCCAACTCAGCGCTTAGCAAGGGCAATGATTATCTGTTCATCGACACCGCCGGCCGACTCCATACCAAGCACAACCTGATGCGCGAACTCGCGAAACTGCACCGCGTGATCGGCAACAAGGTCGATGGCGCGCCGCACGAAACGCTGCTCGTGATCGATGCCTCCACCGGGATGAACGCGCTGAACCAAGCGCGGGAATTCAACAAGTCCGTCCCGCTGACGGGGCTGGTCATCACCAAGCTCGACGGCACCTCGAGGGGCGGAATGGTGGTGGCCATCCAGCACGAACTCGATTTGCCGGTCAAGTTCATCGGGCTGGGCGAGCAACCCGACGACCTCCAGCCCTTCTCTGCGGCCGACTACGCCCGGGCGCTTTTCTTCGAGGAATAAGCGCTCCCTTTTGATTCGCTTTGGCCGAGTTGCTTGGTGTTTTGCGGCCCGATACCGATGAGGAACCCTGTCTTTATCCTGGCTCAAACCACCCCCGGCACCAACAGCCCACCTGCCGGAACCGACACGGCTGCGGAGGGTTCGTCTGCAATCGCCGGGGTTTTTGATTTCGGCGCGCTTGGCCTCCTGCTCGAGGCAGGGGTTTTCATGTGGCCCATTTTGCTGATGGCCCTGATTGGCTTGGCGGTCATCATCGAGCGTTGGCGCAGCCTGAAAATGCAGGACGTGGACGTCGGCGAACTCAAGCAGGCGGTCCTAAACGACCTCACAGAGAACCGGGTTGGAAAGGTCGCCCGGGACGCCGCCCTCGCCATTGGCTACACCTACGAGGAACAGTCAAAAAAGAAAGACGCCATCAAGTGGTTCCAGCGGACGTGCAAGCTCTACCCCAGCACCCGCAACGCCAGCAAGGCTCACGCCCATTTGAAAAAAAATACGGCATCAGCGTCACCCTCGGTGGCTCAAGGGAAAAATGATCCCGCGCGTGGGGTCTTGACGTTCGTGGGTTTAATTGGCAACCCTCGCCTTGGCTGCAACCCAAGGCCGCCCCGGTAGCTCAACTGGATAGAGCGTCTGCCTTCTAAGCAGAATGTTGTGGGTTCAAGTCCCGCCCGGGGTACCATTTGTTGGCTTCACCAAAACCGTCGTGCGTGGCTTCAGTGGGTCATGGCGTAGATGAGGATGTTGATTCCCATCGGGTATGATTTGGGCTCGGAGAAGTTTTTAAAATACCATTCACTGACGCCTTCCTCCTCCCAGCCGTCGCCGATGTCGGTGTTGTGGCAGGCAACGCCCATCATCCGGCCTTTCTTGTCGAAGTAGGCGTAGAAATGCGGCTCCGGCGGCATGACGTCGTACCGCTTTGTCTCCCAGGTGACACCGCTGTCCAGCGCCTGTTGCGCCGTGGCGAACCGATCCACATACCAGTCTTCGCTGGGCACCTGCGGCTTGCTGTCGAGTGGGAACACGTGGCTGAACAGCGGGTGTTCCACCGGCAAGTCCACCGGCTCGACATCGGGCAACACTCGCTTCATTTCCCGGTAAAAGGCTTCCCACTCCGACTCACTCCAAAAGTCGTCCGCCATGAAAAAGCCGCCGCTGCGCAGATATTTGCTAAAGCCCTTCACCTCATCCTCACCAAGGGACATTGAGCGGGGATCGGTGATGTAAACGAAAGGATACCCATAGAGCTTTTTCTCCGTGAACTGAACAACGGCGCCTTCGGGATCGGCCTTGATGGCGGTGAGCTGCTCGATGCGGTGGGAAAAGTTTAGGTCTGCGTTGGGATAATCCACCCGCCATCCACCACCCCCCCGCCCATAGCCTGAGTATTGTATGCGGGTAAATGTGAACTTGTCATGGGGCATCTCGGCATCGTTTTCCCATTCCGGCACACCACCTCTTCCGCCTCTGCCAAACCCGCCGCGGCCACTGCGGCCACCGGGATCACGAGTCCACTGCGCCACAGCCGCCGCTGCCAGCAGAATCGCAGCCAGTATCGGCAAAACAATTTTTTGTGTCCTGGTTTTCAACGGTCTCGCTTGGCCAAGCGGTTGGCTCGGCGAAAGATCCATACGTTATTGGCGTGAGAATTGTTACGGCACGCCGGAAAAAAGCGAGGCAAGCGTTTGTTGGCAACTGGTTTCATGTGGCGGGGATGTAGCGCTGAAACAACAGGGCCAAGCCGAACAGCCCGAAAAACACGATACCCATCTGCATGTCCTGGTTCGCCGCGAGCAGGAAGTCGAACAGCACAATACCGGCAAGCAGCCCGGAGACGGTTCGTCCGTGTTGCGGCATCATGGACTTGAAGGTGAACAGCAAACTTCGAACCGTCCACAACGCATACAAGCCAGCCGCAACCATCACTCCGCGCCATGCCACGTCAGCATCCCCGTGGCAATATGGCAGCGCGAAAGCGAGCGCCAACGGCAACCCAAGCAGCCAGCACGGCCATGAGTTGACCCGGCCGCCTGTGGCTTCGCGCCGGGCAATGTTGCTTAACCCGACGATGTACGCCCACAGCGCAACAGCGCTTAAAACAACCGTGAGGCCAAGCGACCCCGTGGCGGTTGCCCCGGCCAGGAGATACAGGAGCAAGCGGCACAGCCCCATGAGTAGCGGCGACCAAGCCGTGCGTTTGTGCAGCCAGTCGTACACCAGAATGCTCCCGGCCAAGCCAAGCGCGCAGAGCGTCGCCAAGGTGTTCACCCAGACGAGGCAACCAAGGCCGAGCAGCAGTTGGCCAATGCCCAGCACCCAAACCGCCTTGACGCTGATGGCGCCGCTGGGGATCGGCCGCCCGGAACGATGCTCGCGGTCGAATTGAACGTCGAAGGCGTCATTGAGAAACATGCCCGCAAGAAAAAGCAGCGTCGCACCGGCAATAAGCCAGGCAAAGCGCTGCACATCCGCCGACTCGACCAACGCGCCCCCGGCCAGCAACCAGGCGGCGAGACAGTTCGACCAGACGGTGGGCAGGTTGGAGACGCGCCCCAGCAGCAGCAGAGCCTTCACGCAACCGTAGGATGAATCGCGCTTCGGGCGCATATCAGTCAGCGGGGTGTATCCCCTGCTCTGCCAGTTTGGCCAATGTCCAGTCGTATTCCCCGGCGAGTTGATCAACAACGTCGCGCTGCTTCAACTCACCGGGCAATACTTCCCACGTGTAGGTTTCCATCTCGATGTGCGAACAGATCGCCGGATTGGCTGCGAGCGTCTCGATGACGCGCTGCAGTTGATCGGCAGTCGTGTCGAACAACGCAGTCGGCGGGCAATGTAGCGGAACGTGAAAGTGGATTCTCCACTCGGTGTCGTCGCTTGTCTCGCCACGTGCGGCGGCGGCCAAGGCATCCGGCAAGTCGCGGTACCTCGTGAGCGAACCGTCCGCGCCATTGGCCACAACCTGGTGAAAGTAAATATCCTCGGCAAAGCCGGCCAAGCCGTCGAGCGTCTCGGCGTTTGGGCGCACCTTGAGCGCGGAACTGAAATGCAACTTGCTGATCCGGACTCCCTCGGCGATGAGTGAGCCAAGCGCGGCGGCGGCCTCCTCGAACTCGACAGCCAAGTGACAGGCGTCGTAGTTGATGCCCAAGCGCCTGGACAAGCGATCATCGCCGGGGCGGTCGTCGCGGAGTTGTCGGTAAAACCGGATCATCTCGCCGGTGGTTTCGAGATAACACAACGGCTCCGGCTCGAGTCCGAGATGCAAATCCTTGCCGGTCTTTTCGCTGAGCGCGTCGATGTGCTCGACCACATCCCAAACATTGCGGCGCATGGCCTCGACCTGCTCGCCGGTGTTGATGAATTCCTTGAAGGAACACGGCACCGTGCTGACGCTGCCGCCCGACTCCGCCGGAGCGATCACGGCCAAAATATCGAACAAGCGCTTGGTGTACTCGACGCGTTCGACGGTGGTCCAATCCGGCTTGTAAACCTGTTCCTTTACCCGTTTTCCGTGAAAGTCGCCATACGGGAACCCGTTGATGGTGAACACGTAACACTCATTTTGCTCGAGCCAAGCGCGGAATTTGTCTAGCTCGTCCGCTTGGGCAAGCTGGCGGGATGCGTTGTCGCCCAGGCGTAAGCCGATCGCGTACGGCTTGCCGCTGCTCACGCGGTCACGCACTCGGAGCGTGTGCTCGTTGAGCGAGCGGAACGTCTCTGGCCAATCGCCGCCGCGATGGATGTTTGTGCAGTAGGCGAGATGGATGCCGTGGCTGAGCCTCATGTGCGCTTGGCCAAGCTCATAGCCCCTCGGGCGCAGTGAAGCGCGGGCTTTGACTCATGAACTCGATCGGGTTTTGGTAAATCACCTTGTCGATTTGCCCCGGGTCGCTGCCTCGGCGTTTCATTTCCTGTGCCGCCCGTGGCACGGCCAACGGCACGCTGATGCCCCAGTCGCACGCGCTGTTCATCCAGATGCGCTCGTTGCCGTACAACTCGAGAATATCGATCGCCCGGTTGGAGGTGCACTTGGTTTCCGGATACAGGGTCATGCCGGCCCAGAAGCCGTCGTCGAGCACCATGCCGACGGTGTGCTCCTCGACGTGGTCAATGATGCAGCGCTCCGGCCTGATGCGGCTGTCGCTCTTGAGCGCGTCGAGAATCAGGCGCGTGCCCTTGCGCTTGTCCTCAAGGTGCGGCGTGTGAACGAGGATCAACTGGTCGTTGCTGGCCGCCAAGTCGATGTGTTTCTCGAGGACGAGCATCTCGTTTCGGCTGTTTTTGTTCAGGCCGATCTCGCCGATACCAAGGACGTTGGGGCTGCCCATGAATTCCGGGATGATCGCCAGCACCTCGTCGGCGAGTTTGAGATCCTCCGACTCCTTCGGGTTGATGCAAAGCCAGGTGTAGTGCGGCAGGCCAAACATCGCGGCTCGGCGCGGCTCGTGCTGGGTGAGTTGGCAGAAGTAGTCGTAAAAACCCTGCACCGAGCTGCGGTCGAAGCCGGCCCAGAACGCCGGTTCGCTGACCGCCTGGCAACCGGCCATCGCCATCGCCTGATAGTCGTCGGTCGTGCGGCTGACCATGTGGCCGTGTGGCTCAATGTAACGCATCGTCTTCGCCGGTTAAGCGTTGTCCGCGCCGGGCCAGGCACCGCAGGCGGCCTTGGTGGTTGCCGCGAGAATCGGTTCGTCTGTGGGGTCACTGAACGCCAGCAGCACCTTCCCGGCGCGATCCGGTTTCCCGCTCTCCAGCGCCTTGAGAGCAGCGCGAAAGGCGTCGTAGCGGAAATCGTCGCCGCCATTGGCCCGGTCAACACGATCCATGAACGCCGCAATGTCGATCAACCGCGCCCGGGCATCCAGAAAGTACAGGTCGAGTATGTTTTTTCGGTCAGCCATATCTCCGTGTAAAGGAGGGAAATAAACACCCGAACCGCCTTGTTGGCAATCTATTGCTGATCGCCGGTTGACCTGACATTAATCATTCGCCAGACCCCGGCGGCAATGCTGCCAATGATGCAGTGCGTCACGGCACTGACAGCACACGGCACGGCGACCAACGGTAGGGCCGTAAAATGCTCTGTCGCCAAGGCGGTACCCAAGCCGCTGTTTTGCATCCCTACCTCGATCGATACCGTACGACTCGACTGCTCGTCGAATTTCATCAACTTGGCCAAACCGTAGCCAAGCCCAAAACCCGCGACGTGCAACAGCAACACTGCGGCGACAAGCATGCGCCAATTCTCGAGAATGGAGTCACGGTTTTGCGCGAGGATGTAGCCAACAATCAGGATAATGAACACTACCGAGACGAACGGCGACACGACGGCGACACGTCTGGCCGCCTTGCCAAAAAAGCGGTTGATCCCAACACCGGCGGCGACAGGCAAAATCACGATGATCAAAATGCTCTGCAACAAGCCAAGTGCATCAACCGACACCCGTTCGTTTACATACAATTTAGTGAGCAACGGTGTCAGCACCACGGCCAGCATAGTGGAGATGCCGGTCATGCTGACGGACAAAGCAACATTCGCCCGGGCGAGAAAGGCGACGACATTCGAGGCGGTCCCTCCGGGGCAGCAGGAAACCAGCACCAAACCAACGGCCATGTCTCTCGGTAGTTGCATCATGTGACCGATGCCCCAACCCAGGAACGGCATCACTGCGAATTGAAGAGCCACGCCGCCAAGCAGAGCAAACGGAATCACGAACACCCGCCGGAAGTCGTCGAGTGTCAGCGTGAGCCCCATTCCCAGCATGATGATGCCAAGGCCAACTCGGATCATCGTGCCGGAGTACCAGTCGAATGCGCCCGGCCAAGCCAGGGCCACCACCGCCACAAGGACAGACCAGAGCGGGAAAAGGTTGGTCAGCCAGCGAAAACAGGTTTGCACGCGCGAATTGAGCCCCCTTGGCCAAGCGGCGGCAATCAAAAATTTACGAAACAACCGGCTTCGGCTTGAGTTTGCGGGAGCACGGACTTACGTTGCTGGCATGAAGCGTTTGTTGTTGTTTACCTCGTTTTTGGCAACGGTTTGTCTGTTGGAAACCTCTCCCGCCATGGCCAAGGGGCCTTCACTCGATGCACGTGCCATCCGGGAGGATTATCGCCGACTGCAGAGCCAACTCGAAGACCTGCTCATGGCCCATAACGCTCTCAAGAGCGAACTCTCAAAACTCCGAAGCGAGGTGCGGCTGCTGCGGGCCAAGACCGCGACAAAAGATACCGCCACCGCCACCCGTGACGACCTCGAGGGCCTGGCCAAGTCCATCCGCGAAGTGGATCGAAAACGCGTGCAGGACAAGGATTTGATTCTCAAGGAAATGAAAGCCCTGCTTCGATCCGGCTCGAGTAGTGGGAGGACAACCAAGACCTCCCCCAATTCCCAAAAAAGTTTTGAGCATACGGTGCAGAAAGACGAAACCATCTCGGCCATCATCGCCGCCTACAATGCTGATTTAAAAAGTCAGGGCGGAAAAAAGCGAATCACGCTCAAGTCGGTTCTCGACGCAAACCCGAAGCTGAATCCGCGAACGATGCGAATAGGGCAAACACTGTTTATTCCCGATCCGAGGTAGCGCTCGCCAACCAACCGAACGAGCAATTGGAATTCCTGTCAGAGAACTGGGGGTTAATTATCTGGGCCGTTCCCGGGGCATGGGGGTTAATCGTCCTGACGATCTTTTGGGCAATGCCCAGAATTGATTTCCGCGTCGGCTCGAAGGCCGTGGTGGTGGAGTGGATGGGATTTGCCCTGCGCAGAATACCACTGTCGGATATCGGCCGCATTTCAAAACGCCTCAAGGGCAAGCCGGAAGTTTGGCGCAACACGCTGAGGGGGAACCACCGTATGCTGGTTTTGTACCGCAAAAGCGGCAAGCGGCCGGTCGTGATCACACCGCACAACCGGTATATCTTCCGCAACCAACTCGAAACGAGTCTCGAGCGATTGGCAGCACGGGCCGATTAACCGTAAACCGGCCTGTAGGCCGTGCGCCTCAACCAAAGCCAGGTTTTCAACCCTATGGCCAGCTTGGCCAAGCGACCGGTTTTTAACCTGCGCCGATTCGACTGAAAGGCATTGTATCGCACAGCGCGAAGTTTCATCAGCAACCGCCAATAGATCGCACCCATGGCTTCCGAGGCGACGAGCTGGTGTTTCTGCCCGAGCGGGAATGATTCGCGAGCCAGCCGGTAATGCGCCCAGGCGCGTTCGGCGATTTCCTGTGCGGCGTTTTCGTAACCAACAGTGAAGCGACCCTCCAGAATATCACTCTCGTCGACCGAGTGTTTTTCGAGCATCGATTGCGGCAGATAGATCCTGCCTCGCGCCGCATCCTCGGCGACGTCGCGCAGGATGTTGGTCAACTGCAGCGCTTGGCCAAGGTTTTCCGCGTAGCGTTGTGCCGTTTCACCATCGCAACCAAAAATGCGAATGCTCAAAAGCCCCACCACCGAGGCCGCACGATGGCAGTAAAGTTTCAATTCGTCGAAGTCACGGTACCGCGTTTTTTGCAAGTCGGACTCCATGCCAATGAGCAACTCGTCAAACAAGCTGAACGGCAAATTGTATTCCCGGATAGACGGTCGCAACTCGCGGCAGACCTCGAATTGAGGCTCGCCCCACTCGCACGCGCGCCGAATGTCGTCCCTCCATCGCTGCAGCTTTTCGGCGCGCTTGGCCAAGGGCACAGCGTCATCGTCTGCGACATCATCCACCTCCCGGCAAAAGGCGTAAAGCGCGACCATCCCTCTCCGCCTGGCCTTGGGGAGCAAGAAAAATGCGGCTGCCAAATTGGAGCCGCTTTTCGCCGTAATCAACTGGCTTTGTGAGACTTGCGTCACTGATCAGGTTCCGTTTCCGGCTCCCCTGGGTCGTCCTCGTTTTTCGGGGGCAAGCCGCCGGTTTCGGACAGGGTCGGGTTCCGCTTTCGATGATCCCGTCGCCGACGTTTATGGCGGCGGCGTTTCTTCCGGCGATCGCCTTCCTCGCCCGGAGCCATCGGCTTGGCCGTCGACAATCGTGCGGAGCGTCCGTGTCGGGATTGCTTGGCCCCGCCATCCCGGTGCATGGTCAGGATGACAATGGCAATGACCAGAGCAAAGCCAAGTGCGATTGCCAGAATCAGCAACGGCCCCTTGAGCGCATACAAAAAACCGCCTCCAGTGCTCGGGTTGCCGGGGTTGAGAAGTGCCAGTATTTGTGTGGGGAGTTCCATTGAACAATTCATTCGCCGTTTGGTTTATCCTCACCGTCCGCGCCTCCCTCACTGGTGAGTTGCAGTCGCGTCATGCGGTAGCGCAGGGCGTGACGGCTGATGCTCAGTTTCTGCGCGGTTTTACTGAGGTTGGAATTGTTACGGGCCAGCTCCGCCCGAATCATATCCCGCTCAAACGAGGCGAGTGCCTCTTCCAGTGCAAGCCCCTCGTACGATATGCCTAAGTCGTCCTCCTTGCGAAGGCGGGTCTCGAGTCGGAAATCGGGGAGGTTGACGGGATG
>DQOE01000301.1 GCA_015658765.1 Verrucomicrobiota bacterium
CGAGATGGCTGCGGCCGTCGCGTCCATCGCCGAGTTCCCTCCCGGTTTTTTGGCTGACTTCGAGGCCATCGGGGCCGTCGCACAGGCCGACGCGATCGACGAGGAACTTTGGGCCGCCCTCAAGTAACTTCATGAAATTGCGAGTCACAGTCGCCCGCCTGCTCCTGCCGCCGATGTTGGCATTGGGCGCGACCGCCGGTGCGCTGGCTGCCGACTCGCCGTTTGCCGTCTTCAAGAAAATCGTCTTGCTGTCCGAGTCCGAGCGCGAGGCGGCGGTGGGTAAACTCAAGATTTCCTCCGAGCGCCATCGCAAACTTGTGCAGGCCAAGGTCCGCGAATACGCCGCCATGCCGGAGGCCGAGCGTGACCGCAAACTCGACGCGCTGGATTTCCGCTGGCACCTGATACCCATCATGAAAACGGCGAAGACCGACCGGGCCAAGCGGCTGGCCTCCGTGCCGGAGCGGATCCGCACCGACATCGAGCGGCGGTTGACCCGCTGGGACAAGCTGGAGGCCGGCGTCCGCGCCGACCTGCTCAAGAACGAGTCGTTTTTCCGCTACCTCTCCAGCTTCGGCCGGGGCCGCCAGTCGCGCGTTGCGCTGACGAATCACATGGAAAAAATGCCGACTCGCCTGCGCGAGGGGCTCGAGGGGCGCATCACGACCTGGCGTGAAAAATCGAAACCGGATCGCCGCCGGATGACCCGCCAGTTTCACCAGTTTTTCGACATGCCGGTTGCCGAGCAGGAACGCGCCCTGAGCCACCTGTCGAGCCGGGAGCGGGCGCGAATGGAGGCCAGCCTTGCGCAGTTCAAGGCCTTGTCCCGCGTCCAGCGCGAGTTGGTCATCCAGTCGTTTGAGAAGCTGGCCAACATGTCGCAGGGTGAGCGTGCCGGTTTCTTCCGCAACACCGAGCGGTGGAACGACATGAACGAGGGCGAGCGCAAAAAGTGGCGGACACTCGTGACGCAGATGCCGCCGTTGCCGCCGGGCTTCGGGAAACAGGCCGCGCCCCCGCTGCCGCCCGGCTTGGTGGATGAAACCACGCCCTGTCAAACCGTGGTCACCAACACCATTCGCTGAGCGGCGAAATGGACCCCATTGCCTTCAAGATCGGCGGCTTCGCAATCTACTGGTACGGCATCCTCGTCGCCGGTGGTTTTATGGCCGGGCTTTGGACCGCCAGCCGCCGGTGCGTCCTCGACAAACTCGACGGCAAAGTCATCTCCGATCTCGGCGTGTGGATTATCATCGCCGGGATGCTTGGTGCCCGGGCAATGTACGTGCTCACTTACTGGGATGACCAATATGCCGGCGAACCGCTCTGGCAGGTGCTCGATTTTCGGCGCGGTGGGCTGGTGTTTTACGGCGGCTTCATCGGCGCGGTGCTGGCGGTGATTCTTTACACCCGTTTCCACGGCAAGCAGCCGCTCTGGAAGATCGCCGACGCCTTTGCCCCGAGCATCCCGCTTGGCCACGCGCTGGGCCGCTTGGGCTGCCTGATGTATGGCTGCTGTTTCGGGGTTGCGTGCGACCTGCCTTGGGCTGTTCAATTCCCGGCGCACAGTCCCGCCTTTGGCGTGCATGCCGCGCTTGACCAAGTGCCCGGCGATGCGGCTCATTCGCTGTATGTCCACCCGACACAAATCTACTCCGCGCTGCTGAACTTGGCCCTGTACGGCGGCTTGGCCTGGCTGTATCGGCGCAAGCGGTTCGACGGGCAGGTGTTCGCCGTGTACCTCGCGGGCTACTCGGTCAACCGCTTCGTCGTCGAGTTTTTCCGGGGCGACTATTCGGTGGAGGAAATGTGGTTTGGCTGGATGAAGCCGGGTCAGCAGCTCAGCCTGTTCTTGCTGCCCATCGGCATCGCACTGATCGTGACCCTGCGCCGCCGAACCATGGCAAAGCGGCAGGATTGAGCTGGACTTTCTCAACATGAAAACAATGACTCGATTCGTTTTTGGGCTGGCCTTGGCCGGTGCACTCACGGCCCAGGCCGCCGACAAGATTAAGACGGCCAAGGGCGACTTGGAGGTGCACCCGGTCAGGCACGGCACGGTGGTGTTCAAGTGGAACGGCAAGACGGTGTTTGTCGACCCGGTCGGCGGTGCGGCGCCGTTCAAGCCGTACGGCGTGCCGGATCTCGTGCTGGTGACCGACATTCACGGTGACCATTTCAACAAGGGCACCCTCGAGGCGATCGTGAAGGACAAGACGGTCGTCATCACGCCCGAGGCGGTGGCCGCGCTCGCGCCGGAGGGGTTGAAAAAACGCATCACCACCCTGGCCAACGGCAAGTCGGTGGAGAAACTCGGCGTGAAGATCGAGGCGGTGCCGATGTACAACCTGACGGCAGCGCGGCTGCGGTTTCACAACAAGGGACGCGGCAACGGCTACGTGATGACCTTCGGCGGCAAACGGGTGTACGTGAGCGGCGACACGGAGGACATCCCGGAGATGCGCGCGCTGAAGAACATCGACGCGGCGTTTGTCTGCATGAACCTGCCGTACACGATGACGCCGGAGCAGGCCGCCGACGCGGTGCGGGAGTTCAAGCCGAAGGTTGTGTACCCGTACCACTACCGGGGCAGCGACACGGCCCAGTTCAAGAAAATGGTCGGCGATGCCTCGGAAGTGCGATTGCGGGATTGGTATAAAAATTAACGCCTGGCCGAGCGTTAGTTTTCGATGTCGAAGAGGATTTCGCGGGGTTCGGCGCCACGGCTGGGGCCGACGAGGCCGCGATCCTCGATTTCGTCCATAATGCGGGCGGCGCGGGTGTAGCCCAGGCGCAGGCGGCGCTGCATGAGTGAGACGCTGGCCTTTTGCTCGACGCGGATGACCTCGATGCATTGCTGGATGAGATCTTCGTCCTCGTCGATGCCGCCGCCGTTGCCGCCGTTGCCGGGGGCTGGGGCTTCGAGTTGGCGCTCCATGTCCTTGTCGTAGCTTGGCTTGGCCTGGTTGTTGACAATCTCGACGATGCGGTTGATTTCATCGTCGGTGACGAGGCAGCCCTGGGCGCGTCTGAGGTTGGAGGTGCCGGGCGGCAGGAAGAGCATGTCGCCTTTGCCAAGCAGCTTGTCGGCGCCCATGCCGTCGAGAATGGTGCGGGAGTCCACCTTGGCGGCGACCTGAAACGCGATCCGGGCGGGAATGTTGGCCTTGATGACGCCGGTAATGACATCGACGCTGGGCCGTTGTGTCGCGACGATGCAGTGGATGCCGGCAGCTCGTGCCATCTGCGTGATGCGTGCGATGGAGTTTTCCACATCGTTCTTGGCCATCAACATCAGGTCGGCCAACTCGTCGATGATGACGACGATGTAGCTGAGCGTTTCCGGAATCTCGATTTCCTCATCGCGGGGGACGCTGACCTCCTGGTCCATCTCGACGGCGAAGCCTTCACCCTCGTCGAGCGGCAACTCGGGCTGGTCCGTCTTCTTCGGTTTCTTTTTGGAGCGCGAGTTGAAGCCGGCGATATTGCGGGCACCGACTTTGGCAAAAATCTGGTAGCGCTTTTCCATCTCGTTGACGACCCACTTGAGCGCGAGGGTGACTTTTTTTGGATCGTGCACCACGGGGGCGGCGAGGTGGGGGAGGCCGTTGTAAATCTGCAACTCGACGACTTTCGGGTCGATCATCACGAAGCGCAGTTCCTCCGGCGAAAAACGGAAGAGCAGTGAGGCAACGATGGAGTTGATACAGACCGACTTGCCCGAGCCGGTGGCACCGGCGATGAGCAGGTGGGGCATCTCGGACAGGTCGGCGACGATCGGCTTGCCGTAGACGTCCTTGCCGAGTGCAAGCGGAATCTTGGCCTTGGATTTTTTCCACTCGGGCGAGTCGATGATGTCGCGGAAGAGCACCTTGGTCTTGATGCGGTTCGGCACCTCGATGCCGACGGAGCTGCGGCCGGGGACGGGGGCGAGGATGTTGATGTGCTCGGCCTTGATGGCGGCGGAGATGTTGTTGGCCAGGGCGGAGATGCGCTCGAGCCGGACGCCGGGCGCGGGGTGCAACTCGTAGCGGGTGATGGTCGGCCCCTTGGTGATGTCGCCCTCGGTGACGTCGATATTAAACTGCTTCAGCGTGTCCTTGAGCAGGCGTGCGTTGGAGAGAAGTTGCTCGCGGGTCTCGGTGGGGACGGTGGCGGGCTCGGGCTCGTCGAGTAACATCGACTTGGGCAGCTTGTAGCCCATGACCTTGGGCGTCTTGGCGACGGAGGTTGGCCCCTTGGGCTTGGCCAGGCGCCGGGGCAGCTTGGGCTTGGCCGGTGCGTCCGGTTCCGGCGGGTCGTCCGGCTTGGTGTCGCTGTCTGTTGGGTCGTCCACTTGGCCAAGGATGTCATCGGTGCTGGCGGCCTTGTGATCGGTGGGCCCGCTTGGTTCGTCCGGTTTTTCGGGCTTGGCCTCTGCGTCGGGTTCATCGGCGGAAGCCTTGACCTCTTCAGCAGTAATCACCGCGCCCATCTCGACTTCATCCGGATCCTGTTCGGCCTCATCTGTGGTCTTGTTCCGTTGTTCCGCATCCAGCACGCTCAGGTCGCGAACGGTCGGCTTGGGCACCGGCTTGAGATCGGCACCGAGCCCCTGGTCGGCCTCAAGTTCCTCAGTGGTCTGCTCGATTTCCTGCTCGATGGCTTTCTTCTGTTTTTGCAGGTCACGCTCAAGCCGCCTGGTCTTGCGCTTGATTGATTTTTGGTATGGCTCGCCCGCGGCCAAGCCGGTTTGCTCACGGCGGTCACGCCAATTTTCCCACGCGTCCACCGCCCAGTGCCAAATCTCGACCGGCTGGAGGTTGGTCAGGAAATAGAGGCTGGCGAGGATAAATGCGGTGTGGATGATGATCGCGCCCGCAGTGCCGAAGGTGTGAAAAACCGGGTAAATGATGGATTGGGCAATGACGCCGCCGAGTTGGAATCCGTCCGCCCAGAATGCGAGGCCGAAGTTTTCGTCCAGTTCCTGCAGCAGCCCCATCAGGCCGAGCAGGTAAACCACTGCGGCGACCGGTTCCTTCCACGATTGGCGGAGGTGGATGAAGAACGGGTGGAGAAAAGCGGCTCCAAAGAACAGCAGCAGCAGCGGCACCATGTAGGCCGCGAAGCCGATGGCCATGAACGAAATCCAAGACAGGTAGGCTCCGACCGGCCCGATCATGTTTTGGTAACTGTCGGCTGAGTCGCCAGAGTTGAGAGGGGGATCCGTCGGGTCGTAGCTGAGTAGTGACAGGACGAAAAGGACAGAAACGGCGATCATCAGGATGCCGATCCATCCAAGATCCATCGGGGGCTGGGCGTTGGTTGCTGCCTTACTCTCCTTGCGCGGCACGGGCTGGAGTGTAGGGGCTGCGACGCCGAAGAAAAAGCGCGGATTGGCGATTTGTCGCCAGCGCGAACTTGGGTTGCTTTGGGGGTGGTTCCTGTTTAGTTTCCGCCCATGAAGTTCTGGTTCGGCCTTGGGCGGACGATGACGCTGGCGATGTTGGCGGCCTTGGTGGTGGGTTGTGAACCAACGAGCGGGAGCGGTTCCCGAATGGAGGACGACGCTGATTTTGTGCGTGGGAAAAGCCGCCTGGCCCGCAAGGACGTTGACGGCGCGGTTCTCTCCTTCCGCAAGGCGCTCGCCAACAATCCGGGCAACGCCGCCGCTCATTTCGAGCTGGGGCTGATTTTTTACGAGCCCAGCAACGAAAAAACCAACTACGTCTCGGCCTGCTACCATTTCCAGCGGCATCTTGAGTTGCAACAGGACTCCAGCCACGCCGGCAACATCAAGGGCTTCATCAAGGTCTGCAAAAAGGAGATAGCCAAGGACATCGCCATGGCGCCCATCCCGCCTTCGGAGATCAACGCCATCCACACGCTGCGCACGCAGTTGGCCAAGGCCAACAGCGAAAAAAGCCACCTCAAGAGCCAGGTCGAGGCCATGCGCGGCCGGTTGCAGCAAGCCGGCAGCACCGTGCCGGAGGTCGCCGTGGCGGCCGGCAGTTCGCCGCCTTCCGTGAACCCCCGCGCCAACCCGCGCGTGGCCCCGAGGCCCAATTACGGAGTCCGATCCAGCCAGACCCGGACTCACACGCTCAAGGTGGGCGAGAACCTCTACAGCCTGGCCCGGAGCTACGGCGTCCCGTTCTCAGCCTTGAAGGCGGCCAACCCGCGCCTGATGCGCAACTCTCGCGACCTCAAGCCGGGCGTCACCGTTTACATCCCGGCCAAGCGCACCCCGTAATCCATCGCCGTGCGCCGGTTGGTCTTCCCAGTCATCCTCCTGTTTTGGCTGGCGATGAATGCGCTCCTTTGGCGTGCCGAGTACGGCGACACTGATCGCGGCAGCCGCGTCTCTAACGACGTGGTGCTCAATAAAATCTTCAACGCACCCGACGCCTCCAACCTGCGGGTTTCGCAGAACGGCACGTCGCTTGGCTTCGTCCATTGGAAAATCATCCCCGACGAGGTTTACTTCAGCGGCACCAACCAGCCGGCCGGGCGCGTCGAGTCGATCACGGGCTACACCCTCGCGCTCGATGGCCGGATCCAAGTCGAGTCGATAAAGACGAAAATGCGGTTCACCCTCCGCTCGACACTCGACGCCGGCCTCGGTTGGCAAAACGTCAGCGCCACGATCGACCTGCCGCCCAGCACGTGGGAGTTTGCGGCGGCGGCAACCAACCAAGTGCTGAGCGTGAAACACGACGGGGCGCTTGGCAAATGGGAACGAACGACACCGCTTGGCCAACTGCGAAACCCCGCCGCATTGCTCGAGCCGTTCGCCGGGTCGGTTTTTGCGCCGTTGCTCAAGCCGTTGCTGCCGCCCGCCGCCGCGCTTGGCCAAGCCGGCTCCGCGCCGATTGAGCTTGGCCTCGAGTGGGCCGCCTACAACGACGCGATCCGGCTCGGCAGCACGCGCGTCCGCATTTATCGCATCGAGGCCAAGCTGCTCGGCGAGCGTGTGGTGACCGTGCTGGTGAGCCGGGTGGGCGAGATTTTGCAGGTCACTTTCCCCGGCCAACTCGAGTTCACCAACGAAAGTTTCCCCCTGAAAAAAGAAGCGGAAAAATGATCGAAATCGAGCAATTAACGAAGCAATTCGGCGATTTACGGGCAGTCGACGACGTCAGTCTGGCCGTGCCGGCGGGCGAGTTTTTCGTCATTCTTGGCCCGAATGCGGCCGGCAAAACCACCACCATCAAGGTCATGGCTGGGCTAATGAAACCGACGAGCGGCTCGGTGCGGATTTGCGGATTCGACATCGGTACCAGCCCGATCGAGGCGCGCCGCCGCATGGCCTATGTGCCGGATTTTCCGTTCCTCTATGACAAGCTCACGCCGGCTGAGTTTTTCCGTTTCACCGGCAAGTTGTTCGGGATGAAGGACGCCGCGATGGAGGCCGAGGCCGAGCACCTGGCCAAGCGGTTCAACCTCGGCGAGTTTTTGGCCAAGCCGATCGAGAGTCTCTCGCACGGCACCAAGCAGCGCGTGGCCATCGTCTCCGCGCTGATGCACTCGCCGGAGGTCGTCGTGTTCGACGAGCCGATGGTCGGGCTGGATCCGCACCATTCCCGCGTGCTCAAGGACATCCTGCGCGAACAGGCCGACGCCGGCGTGACGGTGTTTGTCTCCACCCACCAACTCAGCGTCGCCGAGGAAATGGCCGACCGCATCGGCATCATGCACCAGGGGCGACTGGTTGCCGTCGGGTCGCACGAGGAGTTGCAGGCAGCGAACCGGGACAGCACGCTCGAGTCGATTTTTCTGTCGCTCACTGACGACGACGCATGAACGACGCGAAGCCCATTCCGCACTGGCGGCTTTTGGCCGGGGTCAACCGCACGCAAAGCTGGCGGCGGCTCAAGTCGGCGGTGGCGCACTCTCGGCTGCACGCGTTCCTCATGGGCCTGTTCGTCTTGAGTTACGCCTTGCTGGCGTACGCGCTGTTTCACAAGGCGCTGCAGTTCACCTCGAGCTTCCCCGGCCTGGGGCCGGTGCTGATCGAGCGGATGATGTTCCTGTTGTTCGCGTTCCTGTTTTTGCTGCTGCTGCTCAGCAACGTCATCATCAACTTCACCAACCTGTTCCGAAACAGGGAAACGCATTTTCTGCTGTCGCTACCGGTGCCGCATCAGGTGGTTTATCGGTGGAAAATTTTCGAGTCCGGCATCCTGGCGTCGTGGGCGTTTTTGTTTTTGATCGCACCACTCGTGGCGGCGTACGGGACGACCTACAACGCGCCGTGGCATTTTTATTTTGTGACGCCGCTGTTCGTGGCGCTGTTCGTCGTTCTGCCGGCCATCCTCGGCAGTTGGGCGGCAATCGGGCTGGCGCGGTGGCTGGACCGGCTGGCGTTCCAGGTGACCGCCGTGCTGGCGGTGATCGTGCTGATCGTCTTTGTCAGCTCGTGGCTGCAGCCGGAGACGGTGACCGACGAGATGCTCGAGACGCGCGTGCTCGACGTCGTCGATCGGTTGCTGTCGCGCACGCGGTTTTCGCTGTTCCCGTTCCTGCCAAGCTACTGGGTGTCGAGCGGGATCACCCAATGGGTCGAGGGCGCGTTGATGGGAACGTTTTTCTTTGGCTTGGTTTTGCTCAGTCACACGCTCTTTTTCGGCTACCTCGCCTCGACGCGCACGGGCGGTTTTTTTTACGGGGCGCTCTCAGCGGTGAACAGCCGTGGCGGCGGCGCGACGGCCCTTTGGAAATTCTGGCGGCGCAAACCACCGTTGGGCCAAGCGGCGTTCGCGCCCAAGCCACTCGACCGCTTGGCCAAGCTGCTGTGGTGGGGGAGTGCCGACACGCGGTCGCTGATCGTGAAAGACATCCGCACCTTTTGGCGGGACGCAACGCAGTGGGGCCAGTCGCTGATCCTGCTTGGCCTGTTGATCGCATACATCGTGAACCTCCGCCATTTCTCGCACCGGCTGACGAGCGATTTTTGGATCGACCTCACCTCGTACCTGAACCTCGGTGCGTGCGCGCTGAACCTCGCCACGTTGACGACCCGCTTCGTCTTCCCGCAAATCTCGCTCGAGGGCAAACGCATATGGATCATCGGCATGGCGCCGCTCGGGATGCGCCGCACGCTCATGGCCAAGTTCCTCTTTTCCACCGCCGTGTCGATGAGCGTGACGATGGCGCTGGTGGGGGCGTCATGCGCGATGCTCTCGATTCCGCTGGAGCGCATTCTGTACTTCACGCTGACCGTCGGCGTGATGGCGTTCACGCTCAACGCGCTGGCGGTGGGTCTCGGCGCGGTGTACCCGAACTTCCGCGAGGACAACCCGAGCAAGATCGTCAGCGGGTTCGGCGGCACGCTCTGCCTTGTGCTGAGTTTCCTCTACATCATTGGCATGCTGAGCCTGATGGCGGCGACATCGCGCTGGGCATTCGGCGGCAGCTCGGCGGTGATTTTCGGTCTGGGTTGGGCGCTGTTCCTCGGCGGCTCATTCCTGCTCGGCTGGCTGCCGCTGCGAACCGGCATCCGCAAAATGGCCAGCGTGGAAATCTAGCCGCTTGGCCAAGCGGGGGTCAGTCTTTGGCGGGGCGCCAGTCGATTAGTTTTAGCTGGACGGTTCGGCGGTCGTTGAAGTCGTTGATCTGCGGCGCGATGGCGATGTCGAAGGTGTCTTTCGGCTCGTCCTCGGGCTTGAGGTTCCACGCGACGACTTCGCAGGCACCGCGCTCGTCGGTCACCCAGAACTTGGCGTGCTGTTTGTCGCGGCCCATTCGGTAAACAGGACTCGACAGGGTGAGTCCGGCGACGAGGAGCTGGATCTCCGGGTTGCCCTGGCCAAGCGGCTCGAGTTGGCGCATTTCCTCGACGTGCACCAGAGTCAGTTCCGAGAGGTCGGTCTCGGCGTCGAGCTTGAGCGGCGGCTGGAACATGTCGGGCGTGATGGTCTTCTTGGCGATCTCGTTAATCCGTTCGCGGAAGGCGTCGAGCCGGCCGGGCTTGACGGAGACGCCGGCGGCCATGGCGTGTCCGCCGTGGTCGTTGAGCAGGTCGTCGCAGCCGCG
>DQOE01000038.1 GCA_015658765.1 Verrucomicrobiota bacterium
GACAACCCGCCGCTGGTGTTGCGTGTCCGGCTGGGCGACTCCGCCGCGCTTGGCCAGGCGCTGTCCGTCATCGCCAACGCCACCCAGCCGGCCAAGGATCGGATCGAACTCATCCGCGCCGCGGGCGACGCCAAGGCCGACGGTTTAAAGCCATCGCTCTTGATTCTTGTGCAGACGGAACCCAATGCCGATGTGGTTGTGGCCGGGTTGTTGGCGCTGCAACGATTCGTCGATGATTCCCTTGGCCAGGCGGTTGTCGGGCGGTACCCAGAATTTCCCGCAGCGGCCAGACCGGCGGCGATTTCATTCCTGGCCAGTCGCCCCGCGTGGAGTCGCCGGTTGTTGGCCGCTGTCAAGTCGGGCAGCTTGGCCAAGCGCGACATCGCGGCGTCAACGGTGGAACTGTTGTTGGCTCATGGCGGCAGCGTCGCCGCCCAAGCGAGAAATCTTTGGCCAAGCGCAGGCGAAGCCAAGCCGACCACCCAGGCAGCGGAGATCGCCCGGGTGCGTTCGGTGGTGGAGGGGCGGCCCGGCAGTCCGTATCGCGGACGCGAGTTGTACATGCAGCGCTGCGCGGCCTGCCACAAGTTGTTCCATAAAGGGGGACAGATTGGCCCGAACCTCACCCATTATCAGCGGAACGATCTCGACACGCTTCTGCCGGGCATCCTCGACCCGAGCCGAGAAATCCGTGAAGGCTTCGAGCAAATGCACGTGCAAACCCGTGACGGTCGGCTGCTCAGCGGTTTCCTGACCGATCGCACCGACAAGCTGCTGATCCTGCGCGGCATCGACGGCGGCGACACAGTAGTCGAGCAGTCGCAGGTCGAGTCGACGTATGTGAGTCCGCGAAGCCTGATGCCGGAGGGGTTGCTCGCCGGCTTGAGCGACCAGCAGCTCCGTGACTTCTTCGCCTACCTCCGAATCGCTCAGCCAATCCGGAATTAGAGTGGGCATTGCACCCCAAGATTGCCAAGTGCTTGGCCTTGGCTGCATAGTGGGCGACGGATGAGTAAACAGTTTTACCTCACCACGGCCATCGATTACGTCAACGGGGAACCTCACCTCGGGCACGCCTACGAGAAGGTCATCACGGACATCATTGCCCGGGCGCATCGCAGTCTGGGGCAGGAGGTGTTTTACCTGACCGGTCTCGATGAGCACGGCCAAAAGGTGCAGACTGCCGCCGCTGCCGCCGGCAAGGATCCGCAGCCGTACTGCGATGAGTTTGCGGAGATTTGGGAGGCGTTTGCCGGCCGGCTGAACCTGACGCATGCCGACTTTGTCCGTACGTCGTCGGAGCGGCACAAGGTGTTTGTGCGTGCGGTGCTGCAAAAGCTTTACGACGCCGGACATTTTTATCAGGCGGAGTATCGCGGGTTTTACTCGGCTCGGCAGGAGACGTTTTTGACGGAGAAAGACCGGCGCGAGGACGGCACGTTCGATCCTCTTTACGGTGAGGTCGCCGAGTTGGTGGAGCACAATTACTACTTCAAGCTCGGCGAACATCAGCAGTGGCTGATCGACCACATCGAGGCCAACCCCGATTTCGTCCAGCCAGCGACGCGCCGCAACGAGGTGCTTGGCTTCCTGAAAAACAACACGCTCGAGGATCTCTGCATCACGCGGCCCAAGGCGCGGCTCGAGTGGGGCATCCCGCTGCCGTTCGACGAGGAATACGTGACGTACGTTTGGTTCGACGCGCTGAGCAACTACGCCAGCATTCCGGCGGCACTCGGCGACGACGCGGCCGCTGGCCCGGTCGGCCTCGAGACAAAGCCGGACGCCCCATCGCTTTGGCCGGCTGACATTCATGTCATCGGCAAGGACATTCTCAAGTTCCACGCCGTCTATTGGCCGATCATGCTTAAGGCGATGGGACTTCCTCTGCCTGGGCAGGTGCTCGTGCACGGTTGGTGGCAGAAGGACGGCCAAAAAATGAGCAAGACCACCGGCAACGTGGTGGATCCCATCGCGGTGATCGACGAGTGGGGTGTCGATGCGTTCCGCTACTACGTCGTGCGTGAGCTGGACATCGGCCCGGACGGCAACTGGACCGACGAAAGTTTTCAGGCCCGCTACTCCGCGGAGTTGGCCAACGGCTTGGGCAACCTCGTCAACCGCTCGCTCTCGATGCTCAACCGCTACCGAGGCGGCACGCTCGAGGCGACGTCCGACGAATTGGCCGCCGACGCCGAAAAATGGATCGCCGAGGCACGCAAAAACTACGAGTCGCACCACTTGCAGGCGGCGCTCGTTAGCATCTGGGGATTGGTCGATCGCGCCAACCAATACGTCGAGCAGACGGCGCCGTTCAAGCTGGCCAAGCAGGACGACCAAGCCGATCGGCTCAACGAAGTACTGTACAACCTCGCCGAGGCATGTCGCATCTTGGCCATTCTACTTTGGCCGGTCGTGCCGGAGACGGCCGAGAAAATTTTCGGGCAACTTGGCCTCGACGACTCGCCGGCAAACTTCAGCTTGGCCAAGTGGGGCGGCTTGGCCAAGGGCCACACCTGCAACAAGCCAACGCCGCTCTTCCCGCGCAAAGACCTCGAGAAAAAGTAGCGCCGGGCCAAGCGCTGGGTTTGGGGGCAGCGTTTCATTTAGCTTGAATCAACTTACCAGTTTGATGGAGCTTGGGCGTTGCTGACATGTCGGAGGGCAACCAACTGGCGGGAGGGTTTGAGTGGAGCGATGCTTCCAGCCTGACCGAGGAGCAACATCGCAGTCGAATCTGGGCCGTGGTGCTGCCGGCCACCGTGCTGCCCCTGTTCGGGGCGCTGCTTTATTTCGTCATTGCCAAGGGGGTGGGCCTGGCGCAGTTGGCCTATTCCGGCACCAAGCTGTTCACGCTGGTGTGGCCGCTCATCGCGGTGCCTTGGATCCTGAAACACCGCATCGAGCGGCCGGCTTGGAGAGAGGCGCGCCACTGGCGAACGCTGCCGTCAGGCCTCCTCGTGGGTGCGGGCATCGTGGGGCTGATGTTTCTACTCATGCAGACCCAATGGATCGGCGAGCCGGTTCGCGCGAATGCGGATCGCATCAGTGACACCATCACCGGACTAGGCCTGAACCGGGCCAACTACTGGGCCTTCGGCATTTGCCTTGCCGTGCTGCATTCGCTGCTGGAGGAATATTACTGGCGCTGGTTTGTCTTCGGCGGACTGCGCCAGTTGATGCCCACCGGCCTGGCGCACGCGCTCGCTGGTGCGGCCTTCATGGGTCATCACGTGGTGGTCGTGCTGCAATTTTTCCCCGTGTCCATCGCGCTCTTTCTCAGTTTCTCGATTGGCTTGGGTGGAGTGATTTGGAGTGGGATGTATGTGCGTCAAGGCTCCCTGCTGGGTGTGTGGCTCTGCCACATCATCGTCGATTTCGGCATCCTCACGATCGGATACCAACTGCTGTTCGGCACCGCGTCGGCTGTCAATTAGCGGGAGAAGCCATGCCCCTCACTCGGCTTTGCGGAGGCGGAAAAAGTGTCGTGTCTTGATGGTACTCTCTGGCGAAGTAATCCCGGGATACCGTCTTGTTGGGATCGGCTCTCGCATCGAGCAGCACCCGGACAGCCTAGGCTTGATCCAATTTTGCGGCGTAGTAAAGCGGCGTCTGGCCCTTGGTGTCGTCCTTCCGGGCGTCAATGTCCGTGCCGGCCGCGATGTGCTGTTTCGATGAGTGAGACGCTGTCCCGGCTGGCAGCCGTCCAAATGGAGGTCTTGGGCGGATCCGGCTTCTCCTGGCCAAGCGCGAGGAAACGCCGTTGGTAAAAACGCCGTCAGGAGGAGGATGGACTTGTTCATGACCACGAAGTGAGTCCGAGTTGTGGGAAAAGGCATTTCGAAAGACAAGCCCACATTTCGGCGCTTGGCCAAGCGGTCACTGGTAAAAACACACCGACGGGGGAAAGGACTGAGGGGGAGGTTTGCTTTTCACACCCCTTGACGGACTCCGGGGTTGGGGGAAGGATTGCCGCAACCCCACGAGGGCTTGTCATGCCGCTTATTCTCCAGCGCTTGGGCCGCTTGCCAGTTGTTTTGTTGGCTGCGTCTTTCTGTCTGTCGCCTGGCCAAGCGGCCGGCCTGGCCACGGTGTACCGGTCGGAGATCCGGCCGTTGCTCGATCAATTCTGTTTCGAGTGCCACGCGGACGAGGACGCCGAGGCGGACATCAATCTCGACTCGTTCCAGTCGGTCGCCGACATCCGGCGCAACACCAAGGTTTGGCTCAAGGTCGACGACATGCTCTCGAGCCGGCAGATGCCGCCGAAGAAAGCCGACAAGCCAAGCGATGAGCAGCGCGCGAAACTGCAGCAGTGGGTGCACAGCCTGTTGCTCGAGGAGGCCAGGGCGCGGGCGGGCGACCCCGGCCGGGTGACGTTGCGGCGGCTCAACAACGACGAATA
>DQOE01000123.1 GCA_015658765.1 Verrucomicrobiota bacterium
AAAATTCTCTCGCTTGGCCAAGCCGGCCGACTGAAAAAGATGAGCCGCCAACGCGGTGGCCTCGTCCGGCGTGAGGGCAAAATTGGGCATGCGATTCCAGCGATAATGCGCCTGCGGATTTCGCAGAAACGCCGCCAGCGAATCGGCTTGGCCAAACTTCCACCGCACTTGGCCAAACGCGACCTTGCCCTCTGCCTGCGGTTGACCGGCGCTCGTGTGGCACGCGGCGCAGTTGAGTTGCGTGAACAGTTTTTGGCCCGCCTCGGCGCTTGCCACATCGACTTTTTCGCCGAGAGAGTTGTCACCGGATTTGAGCGAACCGAGAAACGCGGCGATGGCCTTGGCTTCGGCGGTCGCTCCGTGCAGCAACGCCGGCATCGTCGCCTGCGGCCGGAGCTGGGCCGGGTTGAGAATCCACTCGGCCATCCAGCCTGCGTCCCGCCGCGAGCCGATGCCGTCGAGCGCCGGGGCGTCCATCGCCAGTTCCAGCATGCGCCGCGCGGGGACGCCGGTGGCGTGGCACGCAAAACAACGATGCTCGGCGGCGAGTTGGCGGCCGTGCCTCAACGCTGCACCCTTGGCCAGGAGGTCGCTCGGCGAATGCTTCAAAAACTTGGGCGGGATCGGCTCTTTGGCGTAGTCAGGCGTGGCCCAGTAAAGCCGAAAAAACGCATCGCCTCCGGGCGGCGAAGTGTAAGTCGCCTTCAGCGTATTGCTGCGGGAGTTGAGCCGGATGCGTCGGGTCGGCTCGGTCGTTCCCCCGTCGGATGTCGCCTCCAAAACGACCGCGCCGTTGAGTTCAAGCTTGAAGCTGCCGTTCAACTCGGCCTGAAAAACGAACCGGTCGCGGAGATCGAGTTGGATGACGCCCTCCCACTCGGCGGTGAACGCGCCCGGCGCAACGAACGGCGTCGGAGCCTGGCCAAGCGGAACGTAGAGCATGAAATGCGGGCGCACCGTCGTGTCCGCTTGGGCGCCGTTTTGAGACTTGAAAGTGACCGCCAACCCGTCGAGCAACACCGGCTTGGCCTCGGCGGCGTCTACACCGGCGCATGGCCAAACGGTGGCCAGCGCGAAAAGGAGTTGGACCGGTCGAAAACTCATCGTCGAGTCCGGAGCCTCAAGCTAAGCCGAGGTTGGCCAGGATTTGAAGCACGGCTTTGCTCTTGTTGAGCGTGTAAAAATGCAACCCGGGCGCGCCGCGCTCGAGCAACTCGCGGCATTGGCCGGTGGCGTACTCGATGCCGTACTCGCGGACGGCGTCGGCATCGTCGCCCAGTTCGTCGAGCCGCGAGGAGAACGACTCCGGCAATTTCGCGCCGCACATGGCGCTGAATTTCTTGATCTGTCCGGCGTTGGCCACGGGGATGATGCCGGGGAAAAGCGGCACGGCGACGCCCTGCCCTTTCAGGTAATCGGCGAGCCGAAAGTAGTCGGCGTTGTCGAAAAACATCTGCGTGATGACGAAATCGGCGCCGCAGTTGATTTTGCCAACGAGATGCCGCCAATCGGTTTCGCGGCCCTCGGCGCAATCGATGTGGCCCTCGGGAAAACCGGCGGCACCGATGCCGAAGCCGCCCCTCTCACGGAGAAACTCAACCAGTTCGGAGGCGAACTCGAAGCCGCCCTCGGTCTGCGCCCACTCCTCGCCGGAAGGCGGGTCACCGCGCAGGGCGAGGATGTTTTGGATGCCGCGACGTGCCGCCTCGTCGAGGATGCCGCCGATCTCCGCCTGCGTGTGCTTGATGCAGGTGAGGTGCGCCATCGTGGTGAGGCCGAAGTCGTTTTGGATGCGCTCGACGATCTCGAGTGTTTTCTCGCGGGTGCTGCCGCCCGCGCCGTAAGTGACGGAGGCGTAGTCCGGCCTGGCCGTCATCAGCGCCGGGAGAGTCTTGCCAAAAAAAGTCGCCTCGCCCTCCGGGGTCTTGAACGGAAAAAACTCAAACGAGATCGTCGGTTTCCCGCTGGCCTGCTTCTCGGCGTGGATGTCACGGATGAACCGCATGCGCGACAGGCTAATGAAAACCGCCGCGCCGTGAAAGACGGAACTCCGGTTTGCGGGGTGCTTGGTCTACACGTCGCACACCTCGGCGGCGTGCCGGAGCGCGGCGGCCTTGTCGTCCCAGTTCGGGATGAACTCCTGCGCGACGAAGCCGTCGAAGCCGTTGGCAAGGATGGCGCGCATCACGGCCGGGTAGTTGATCTCCTGCGTGTCGTCGAGTTCGCCGCGGCCGGGGTTGCCGGCGGTGTGGTAGTGGCCGATGTATTCCTTGTATTTGCCGATGTTGCGGATGATGTCGCCGTGCATGATTTGCACATGATAAATGTCGAACAACAGCTTGAGGTTCGGCGAGCCGACTTGCTTGATGGCCTCGATGCAAAGACCGAGATCGTCGCCCTGATAGCCGGGGTGGCCCTTCATCGGATGGCTGTCGTCCACCGAGTTGAGCAGCTCGAGGCAGAGCGTGATGCCGTTTTTTTCGGCGTGGCCGATGACCTGTTTCCACGCCTTGACGCAGTTGCCAATGGCCTGATCGCGATCGATGCCGGGAGTCTCCATGCCGACGAAGGTGATCACGCGCCTGGCATCGAACTGCTTAGCGACGTCGATGCCATCAATCAATTTCTCGATGCACATCGGGTGGTTGGCCGGGTCGTTCGGCCCCTTGCCAAAACCGTGGCTGCCGACGAGCGAGATTTCCAGTCCGGCCTTGCGGGCGGCCGGATAAAACTTGCGGCTGATGCCCTCGATGCCGGTCAGGCCAATGTCAACGCAGGTGGCGATGAGCTCGTCGGTCGGCATCGGGTTGAAGGTCCAACCCATGATCGACTGGCGGATGCGTTTGTTTTTGATTTTGTAATCCCGGGTTGCCGCGGCGCGGGTCAACTGCGCCTGCGCGGGAATGGCGGCGGTCGCGAGGGCCGCACCGGCGGCGGCCTTGATGATGCCCCGGCGGGAAATGTGATGGGTGCTCATTGGTAAACTCGGCTTGCTGCGGTGGATTCAACCGCACTTGGCGGCACATGGCAAGCGCTTGGCCAAGTGCAAAAAAAGCCCGGGCATTCCGCCCGGGCTTAATCTCATTGGTTTGGTTGGTGTGGGAAAAATCAATGCTCGGGGTAGCCGGCCATCCACCTTGGCCACGATGGCTTGTAGCCGCCATAATCACGCTGCCAATTACGGTGCCAATGCAGTTTCCAAAGTTTCTTGATGGGCACATGCTGCACGGAATGATCCATGAACACACCCTGAATGCCACCGTTGTGCCGATCCATCGCAAAGTGTTTCATCTCTTGGCCGTATCCAGTCCACTCGCCATTGTAATTGGGCGGCGCCATTCTGCTTCTCATCGGTCCGCCCCCGCGCCACATCATATCCATGAACATCGGGATTTGATGAAGGTCATGGCCGGTTGGATTCATGGTGCGCCAGTGCCAAGCCTTGCTGCGGCCCTGGATATCAGTTTGAGCATTGTAGAGCCAGTTGTTGTTGCCGTAACTGGCCCGGGTGGCAATGGGTTGTAGTGAGATACCACCATGCTTGAAGGAGGCATTCCAGCTACCAATCGCAGTCCAGCTGTCTCTCTTGTTTTTATCGACTGGTTTGAGGGTGTAATTGGAGCCTTCGGTGCTCCTTGCCAATTTAGCGGAGGGGCACAGCAGGATGTCCTGCTTGCGCCAGAACTTCTGCAACGATGCGACCCATTCACCACGCCACCAACCACCCTGCATATTCATGCTCATGCCGTCGCTGAAGTAGCCCTCATTCTCGTCTGTGTAATATTGCCAGACCAGCCCCCACTGCTTGAGGTTGTTGATACACACCGTCTGCA
>DQOE01000419.1 GCA_015658765.1 Verrucomicrobiota bacterium
AGCAGTTAGCAGTTAGCAGTTAGCAGTTAGCAGTTAGCAGTGAGCAGTGAGCAGTGAGCAGTGAGCAGTGAGCAGTGAGCAGTGAGCAGTGAGCAGTTAGCGGTGAGAACCGAGAACCGAGAACCGAGAACCGGGAACCGGAACAGGGCGAATATCGAATATCGAACAAGGAATGTCGAAATTCGAAGGGAAAAAACTGAAAACTTTATTGAATCGCGTAAGGCACGAAAGAACACAAACTGCCCACCGCTCACTTTTTAAATGGTGCTGTGGAGTGGTTGATGACCCACCAATAGTCGCGGGCCTTGCCGCCGATGGAACCGGCGTTGGAGTAGTCGAGCCGCATGCGCTTTTGTACCGGCTCAAGTTTGGGCATGGGGTCGCTCCATTTCTTGATCGAGGCGTGGCCGTCGGCGTAGGCGTAGCCGCAGGCGGCGTTGTGGTAGTTGGCCGGGAGGTTGCGCCAGATGGTGGCGGTGTACGGGTACAGGACGAAGCCGCCGTTGTTGATGCTGTCCGGGTGTTCGTCGGCAAAAATCCACAGGTCGGACGGCGACGGGTCGATGATGTGCGAGAGGATGTCGTACTTCCGCCAGCCACGCCCGTGGATGCTCGAGACAGTCGAGCTAAGCGTGGGGTCGTAAAGCCCGCCCTCGATGTAGCCGTTCATGGCGACGCTGCGGACGCGCGGCATTTCCTTGCGGTCAATCTTGCAGGTGTATTTGTCGGACGGACATTTGTAAATGCCGGGCGACTTCGTGTACGGGCCGAGCTTGGGGTAGCGGTCGCCCATCTGTTTGCGCGTGCCGATGAGGTAGAGCAGGTTCGTGTTGTCGCGGTTGTTCGGCACGAAGGTGAGGAAGCCGTTGATCCAGCCGCGCGGATCCTGAAGGT
Organism: Verrucomicrobiota bacterium; assembly: GCA_015658765.1. GTDB lineage: Bacteria > Verrucomicrobiota > Verrucomicrobiia > Limisphaerales > UBA1096 > UBA1096. The sequence goes on from DQOE01000419.1 coordinate 895, forward strand.
GCTTGGCGTTGGGTGGCAGATGGTCTTCGTAGTCGTCGACGTACAGCTTCCACGCGACGAGGAGTTGGCGCTGGTTGTTGAGACAGTAGATGCCGGTGGCATTGTCCTTGGCCTTGGCCAGGGCGGGCAATAGTAGTCCGGCGAGGATCGCGATGATGGCGATCACCACCAGCAACTCGATTAGCGTGAAACCCTTGGCCAGGCGCTGACGCAACAGGTTGTTATTTGGCCACGTCAAAACAGATCAAATAATCCTCGCTTCGAATCACCATTCGCTTGTCGGAGAGGATGGGAGCAGCCCAGCAGGGATAATGCAACTCCGGAACCTGATGCCGGCCAAGCTCGACCGGCTTCTCGGCGTTGACCTCGAACAGGCCCAGCAGGCCGCCTTCGCCGAGCACAAACAGCCTGCCGTCGGCCATCACGGCGGAGCCGCGCCCGTAAACATTGGGCTGTTTGCCGCCGCGTTTTTGCCAGCGCTCGTCGCGGCTCCACTTGACCCTGCCACTCTCCAGCTCGACACAGCGAAAATGCGCGTCCGGCTCGTCGCGCCCGCTGAAGGCGTACAGGTGTCCGTCGTGCAGGATCGGCGTCGTCCAGTGAATCCCCAGCACGGGCTCGAGTCGGCGGTTGGCTTTGCGGCGCTCGTTCGTGCTCCAAACCTCGGTGAACGATTTGCCGTCCTCGGCAATGTCGAGCAGGAACGAGCCGACGCCGTAATAGGCTGCCGAGCAGAAAACCCGGTTGCCGGACACGACCGGGTTGGCGGCGTTGACGGACTCGTTGACACGCGCGCGAAACCAGCGGCTGAAGTTCACTTTGCCAGTCTTGGGATCCAGCGAGACGAGTCCCTGCCGCGTGAGGCTCAGGAGCGTGCGCCTGCCGTGAATCGTGGCCAGCGTCGGCGTGGAATAGCCCGCGAGTTTCTCGTTGCCACGCCAGCGGACGAGCGGCTCGCCGGGCCAGCCGATGGACGGCTTGTCCTGCCACGTGTCGCGGCCGGCGCTCTGCCAAGCGACTTTGCCGGTGTCCTTGTCGAACGCCACCATCGTCGAGTTCGGCTGGCCGCCGACCATCACGATGAGCAGATTGCCCTCGATCACCGGCGATGCGCCGACTCCGAAAAAAGCTTCCGGCACTTGAAACTCCTCCGCCGTTTTTCGCTGCCAAACCGGCTTGCCGGTTTTGACGTCGAGACACAGCAGCACGCCCTCCGCGCCAAAGGTGTAGCAATGCTTTTCAGTGAGCAGTGGCGTGCAGCGCGGGCCGTTGTTGTAGCCGAACGGATCGCGGTAACGGGTGGGGGAGGCGTGGCGCCAAACCGGCTTGGATGTCTTTGCGTCGAGCGCCTCGACGATTTGCTCGTTGCCGATGCGGTGAAACAAAACCAGACGGCCGTCGCGGATGGACGGTGCGCTGTAGCCGGTGCCGATCTGTTTTTTCCAAATGACCTTCGGCCCGCCGCTTGGCCAAGCGCTGAGCAGGCCGGTCTCGCTGGAGGTGCCATCGGCGCGCGGCCCAAGCAATTGCTGCCAATCAGCCGCCACCGCCTTGGCCAAGCCGAGTGTGACGGCAATGATTATTAAGCCGGCGATCGAACAGCGGCCTTTACGAAGAAACATCCGGAGGTTCACCCTCATCCGGCCTTCGGCCACCATCTCCCTGAGGGAGAAGGAATCAAACGAGACGCGCTTGGCCAGGCTCCCTCTCCCAGCGGGAGAGGGTAGGGGTGAGGGAGAAAACAACCGCCCATCTGCGGAGACATCAACCCAAGAGCAAGTTGCAAAATGGTGCACGCGGTTTTTGTAATCAATCGAAGCTCCTCTGAAAACTGAAAACTTGAAACTAAAAAACTAAATCCCCCGGTTCATTTTCCAGAGCAGCACGCAACCGATGCCTTGGAACAAGAAGTTCGGCACCCACATCCAGAGGTGCGGCAACAGGCCGGGATGCCCCTCGAGCGCCTGACCCAGCACGATGAGCCCGTAGTAGGCCGTCACCAAAACCAGCGCCATGGCGATGCCGATGTTGGTCTCGCGGCGGTGCGTGCGGATGGCCAGCGGGAT
>DQOE01000418.1 GCA_015658765.1 Verrucomicrobiota bacterium
CTTGGATAGACTGGTGGCGCCTGTCCCAGTTGTTCCGTTCCGTTGCGCCCGATGACGGCTCGCAGCGTTCGCGAATTCGATTCATGGAGCGCAACACCGTACTGCCGGTCAAGGTGGTTTATTTCCTCGTCCTCATTTTTTATCTCTACTTTGGTGAGTGGCCCGAGATGGACGCCGACCGGGTGCGCTGGACGTTGCTGCGGACGATCCAGTGGTTCTTCATTTTTTGCCTTATCGTGAATGTGGCGATCGGCGTGATGCTCATTCGGATGGAGGAGTTTTCCACGCGGGTGCTTCGGGAGGTGGTGTTTTCCATCTGCCTGTTTGACGCCCTCCTGCTGGCGATGATGACCGAGTTGACGGGCGGCTTTGAGAGCTTTCTGTTTTGGATGTTCCTCGGGCTGCAGATTCGCAACGCAATCAGCATGCCGATCGCATCGACACAAATCGTGGCCAACCTCTCGGTCAGCGTGATTTATCTGTGCGCCGGTGCGTTCGACATTATTGTTGCCCGCTCGGAGGAGGAACTTGAAAACATCACGGGCGAGCCGGTGGTGCTGCGGGCGTTGCTGTTGGTGCTGATGACGGCCTGTGGTTACGGGTTGCAGGTGTTGATCGACAAACAGCGCCGGATGGATGCCGAGGAGGATGAGTTCGATCGACGCCAAAGCCAGCTTCAAGCCTCGGGCCGGTTGGCGGCGGAGATTGCGCATCAGGTCAAGAACCCGCTGGGCATCATCAACAACGCGGCGTTCGCCCTTGGCCAAGTGACGAATGAAAACGAGACGGCCAAGCGCCAGGTCGCCTTGATCCGGGAGGAGGTCAACAAGGCAGATCAAATCATCACCAAGCTGATGGGCTACGCCCAGTTGGTCGAGGGCCGCTTGGCCAAGCTCGACGTGAACGAGACGCTTGAGGCGGCGCTGTCGCAGGTCTTCCCGAAGGGGAGCAAGTTCGGCACCCGGATCAGGCGCGAGTACGGGATCGCGCTCCCGCCGCTCCTGGCCCAGCCCGAGCACATCAGCGAAGTGTTCGTCAATATCATCCAAAACGCCCGGGAAGTGATGGACAACAACGGCGAAATCCGGATAAAGACAAGCTACGAGGGCGATTATACCTTCCGGGTGAGCATCGAGGACAACGGCCCCGGTATACCGCCGGAGCGCTTCGAGACCGTCTTCGAGCCGTACCACACCAGCAAGGAAAAAGGCACCGGGCTGGGCTTGGCCATCGTCAAGCACAACACCGAGCTATACGGCGGAACGGTAAAAATCGAATCCGAACTTGGAAAGTACACCCGATTCAATCTAATCTTCCCAGGGAGGACAGCCCTCCGGCTCCAGACCTCATGAACAGAAATCTCAGGCTATTGGTCGTGGACGACGAGCGCAACATGCGTGAGTCGCTCAAGACGGTTCTCGAGTCGCGCGGCACGCTCGTCGACACCGTCGAGTCGGCGGAGGAGGGATTGGCGGCCATTGAGGCGTCCGGTTATTTCATGGTCATCACAGACGCGCGCCTCGAGGGGATGAGCGGCTACGATTTCCTGCGGGAAACCCACGAGCGCTGGCCGGACTTGCCGGTTCTGATGATCACCGCCTACGCCACGCCCAAGCTGGCGGTGGAGGCGATCCAGACCGGTGCCATCGATTACCTGTCCAAGCCGTTCGAGCCGGAGGAACTACTGCACTCCGTCAACCGCTGCGCCGAGCGGCATCAGCTCATCCAGCAAAACGAGAAACTCAAGTCGCGTCTGCCGTATGGTTATCAACTGGATGACATCATTGGGAACTGCCAAAGCCTGAAGGATTTGCGGGAGATGGTCCGGACGGTTGGACCGACCGAGGCGACCATCCTGATTCTCGGCGAGAGCGGCACCGGCAAGGAGTTAATCGCGGGATCCATCCACCACTCCAGCCAGCGCCGCGAAGAGACCTATGTGCGCCTGAACTGCGCGGCAATTCCCGAGACACTGCTCGAGAGTGAACTGTTCGGGCACGAGAAAGGTTCCTTCACCGGGGCGGTAAAACAAAAGACCGGGCAAGTGGAGGAGGCCAACGGCGGAACCCTGTTTCTCGACGAAATCGGCGAGATGTCCCGTTCCCTGCAGGCCAAGCTGCTGCGTTTTCTCGAGGACGGCACGTTCGTCCGGGTCGGTGGGACAGAGGAGCAGCGGGTGGACGTCAGGATTCTCGCGGCGACCAATCGGGACATTATTGACGCCATCGAGACCGGCGATTTCAGGGAGGATCTGTACCATCGGCTGAATGTCGTTCAGTTGCGGGTGGTTCCGTTGCGCGATCGAGACGGGGACGTGACCCTGTTGGCGGAACATTTTCTCTCGGGGTTTGCCCGGAAGATGAACAAGCAATTCCAGCCACTCTCCAGCGAGGTGCAGCACATGCTCAACACACACCATTGGCCGGGCAACGTCCGCGAGCTGCGAAACACCATTGAGAGGGCAGTCATCCTTGCTACCTCCGACGTGATCCATCCCGTCAACCTCCCCGATTTCCGACTCGAGACCCGCCTTCGCAAGGAGGACGACTTAGGCATATCGTACGAGGGGCTTGCACTGGAAGAGGC
>DQOE01000401.1 GCA_015658765.1 Verrucomicrobiota bacterium
ACCTGCTGGGACTCGATCACGAGGCGTTGACCTACAAATATGCCGGCCGTGACTTCCGGCTGACCGACGTCCACGGCAACGTCGCCCACGACATCATCGCCTGACCTGCCCAAGCGCTAACGCCGCCGCAAGCCCAGCTCGTCAGCGCTCAGTTTGCCGTCGCTGTTTTTGTCGAGCGCCTGTAGCTTGGCCTCCGCTTGGCCAAGCTCCGCCGCCGACAACTGCGAGTCGCGATCCTCGTCCAGCGCGATCAACAGCGGATCGTTGCGCCACGGCAATCCCCGGCGCGACCTCGAGCCGCCCGGGCCACGGCCGCGAGTCGCGACGTTGGCCATCATCGGCAGAAATTCCCGTGTCACCTTGTCGAGTTCCCCGACCAAGTCCGGCTTCTCGCCGGCCAGGTCGGTCGTCTCGCCCGGATCTTTCACGACGTCAAACAGTCTCGGGACACGCTGGCTGTCCTCCTGGCCGCTGCGAATGTACTTCCATTTATCGCGCAACACGGCGATTTCCTGCGGGCTGGCAATGACCAACCCATCGCGCCCGACCTTCTTTCCATCCTTGATCGCGGGCCAAACGCTCCTGCCATCAAACGGCTTGGCTTTGCCCCGCTCGATGCCGGCCGCCTCGATGAGTGTCGGGAACAAGTCCATCACCGACATGAGTTGCGAACTCTTTTTGCCGGCGGGAATCACCCCCGGCCAGCGCATCGCCGCCGCCACGCGAATACCGCCCTCGTACACGCTGCCCTTGCCCTTCGCGAGATGACCGTTGTCCGCCCCGGCGCGCGCGCCGCCGTTGTCATTGAAATAAATGACCAGCGTGTCGTCCAGCTCGCCCTGTTTGCTGACCGCCTTGAGTACGCGGCCGATCGCCGAGTCCATCGCGTCCACCATCGCCGCATAGATTCGCCGGTCGCGAGCCGCGATGTCGTTGTACTTGGCGATCACCTTCTCCGGCGCCTGCAACGGGGAGTGCGCCGCGCCGAACGGCATGTAGAGGAAAAACGGCTTCGCGCGGTCGCGCCCCTCAACCAACCGAACCGCCTCGTCGGCCAGCAGGTCGGTCGCGTAGCCCTCCTCGTTCACCGGCTTGCCGTTGCGCATCCAGTCCAAATTCCTGCGCCGGGTGTCGGTGTGCGTGTAGTAGTCGATGAAGCCGCTGAGAAAGCCATAGAAATGATCGAACCCGCGCCGGTGCGGCATCGCGTTTTCGTCCGGCGCGCCGAGGTGCCACTTGCCGGTCATGAACGTCTGGTAGCCCGCCGCCTTGAACGCCTGCGGCAGGATGAACTCCTCCACCGGCAGCGCCTTCGAGCTTTTCCCAACCGGCGACAGGATGCCGTAGCGTATCGGCGAGCGCCCGGTCATCAACGCCACCCGGGTCGGGCTGCAGATCGGGTAGGCGTAAAACCGATCCAGCTCGACCCCCTCCGCCGCGAGCCGGTCGAGGTTCGGCGTCCGGATCTCGCTGCCGTGAAACCCGACATCTTTCCAGCCCATGTCATCGGAAACAATCAGCACCACGTTGGGTTTTGTTTTCGTGGGTTCCGCGGCGAACAGCAGGCCGACCGGCACGGCAAACAGCATCAACGCGCCGAGGCGGTTGAACAATCGGGTTGAATGGAAACATTTCATGTGGCGGATGGCTGACGAACCCGAAGTACCACCGGTTACACCGGATGCAACAAAATTCATGATTCCGCCCACCGCGCATCGCCGGGATTGCCCGGGGCACCGGCTCGGGGTAGAACGCCCGCCGTGAGCCAAGCCGTCCAGCTCCTTCGCGACCTGATCGCGCTGCCCAGCGTCAATGCCGCCTTCCTGCCGCCGGGCGATCCGCACGCCGGCGAAGCCAAAGTCGCCGATTACCTGGCCAAGCGCGCCGCCAAGACCAGGCTCGATGTTGAGCGCCAGCCGGTCGCGCCGGGGAGCGACAACCTGATCGTCCGCCTCTCGCCGCTTGGCCAAGCGCGGCACCGCATCGTCCTCGCGCCGCACCTCGACACCGTCGGCGGCGACGACCCGAAGATTTATCGCCCCACAAAAAAGGGCAACAAGCTGCACGGCCGTGGCGCGTGCGACACCAAAGGCAGCGTCGCCGCCATGTTCCGCGCGATCGAGAACGTGGCCGGCCGCAAAAAGCGTCCCAGCGAAACCGAGATCGTTTTCGTCGGCCTGATGGACGAGGAATGCAACCAGACCGGCTCGCGCGCATTTGCCAAGCTGCGGATGAAAGCCGACCTCGCGCTCGTCGGCGAGCCGACCCGCTGCAAGGTCGTCACCGCGCACAAGGGCGACCTCTGGCTGCGACTCATCGCCACCGGCAAGGCCGCCCACGGCGCGCGCCCCGAGCTGGGCCGCAACGCCATCCACTCGCTCGCCCAGTGCATCGTCGCCATCGAGACTGACTACGCCGCGTTGCTGCGCAAACGTCGCCACCCGCTGCTTGGCCACGCGACGATCAACACCGGCACGATCCGCGGCGGCGCGCAGCCGAACATCGTCCCCGACCACTGCGAAGCCGACCTCGACCGGCGCACTCTCCCCGGCGAAACGTTTGCCAATATCCGCCGCGAACTTCTCGGCGTGTTGGCCAGGCGCGGCCTCAAGGCCAAGCTGATCGACGTCAAGGGCTTCACCTGTCCCGCGCTCGAGACCGACCCCGGCCTGCCGTGGGTGCGTGACTTCATGCGGGTGGGCCGGCAGAAAAAACCGATCGGCGTCGATTACTACTGCGACGCCGCCAACCTCGCCGCCGCCGGAATCCCCACCGTCGTCTGGGGGCCGGGCGACATCGCCCAGGCGCACACCGCCGACGAGTGGATTGCCCTCGAGCAACTCGAGCGCGGCACTGGGATGCTGACGCGATTCCTTTTGTCGCTGCCATGATTTCGCGGCACACTCCCGCGCGATGAGATTGGCCCTGCTCACGCACGAACCGTTTTATCCGCCCAGCGGCGGCGGCTCGGCAGAAGCCAACTACCTCGTCAGCGAACTCACCCGGCGCGGCCACGAGGTGCACCTGTTCTGTCCGGACTTCCCCGATCGCGACGCCGTCGCCGCGCGTTTCGGCATCACCGTGCATCCGTTCACCGGCTGGGAAATGAGCCGCCACACCCGGCTGCGCTCGCTCAAGTACCTCGCCTACCCCGGTGCGCTCCGCCGACTTGTCCGACGCGCCGCACGCGACATTTC
>DQOE01000072.1 GCA_015658765.1 Verrucomicrobiota bacterium
ATGGGCCGCTGGCAATCGACGATTGCCGCAATGTCACAACGCGTGGATGCCGAGCATGTCCGCCGCCCCGAATTGCCCGGACTCTCCTTGGAGCAACTGCATCCGATGACGGAACAGGCTTTTCCCGGGAACGATCTTTTTCCTGAACTCATTGCGGATCTTTGCCGCAATGGGTTCATTCGTCGGCAAAACCATATTGCTCGCAACAGTCACAAGCCGGCTCTTCCGGGGCATTTGAGGGATGCGGGCGAAAAAATTCGTCAGTCCTTGCAAATGCCCGATCCGCCGGCGCGCAAATACTTCACTGAAAATTCAACAGGGCGTCAGGCCCTGCAGTTTCTCATCGATGCCGGTGAAGTGGTTGATGTGAGCCCCGATTTGGTGCTCGGGGCGGTTCAGTTCCATCGTTGCCGATTGTTGGTCAAGCAGCACTTGCGCAAACATGGCCAGGCCACCGCGAGCGAATTGCGAATGGCAATCGACAGCACCCGACGAATTTTGATCCCGCTTCTGGAAAAAATGGATCGAGATGGTGTAACGGTCCGGCGAGGTAATGTAAGAGTGCTGCGTTAGGCCGTTTAAGTAGAGTCTTCGCCGTCCTCGCCCCGGCTGTGCATTCAGCGGTTATTTTTGGGCTGGTTTTCAGGTCACCGGGTGGTCTTCGACAGCAGGCGCTTTGAAATTTCGATGGAGGGGGATTTTGTGTCGGGGGTGGCCTTGGTGGTTTCCCCGTCCGGCCAGCGGATTTCCAGTTCCCTGATCGGCGTGCCGGCGGTGCTGAAATAAACGATCGGCTGGGATTGGGAAAGATAACCGTTGCCGGCCGTCATCTCCGCGGCGTGAATCGTGCCGTCGGCGTAATGCGCGATGATCCGTGCGCCGATGCCGTCCGGGTTGCCGGGTGAGCCGTGCAAGTGCACGGAGAATAGCGGTTGGCTGTCGCCCCGGTTTTTCCATGCGAGCAATTTGCCGTTGTTCTGGCAGACGACGAAGTCGGGCCGGTTGTCGCCGTCGAGGTCGCAGAGGGTCAGTCCCTTGGCGTCGCCGTCCACGATGAAGCCAGTCTCTGCGGGCGGCTCGACGCGGAACGTGCCATCGGCCCCGTACTCGAGGATCACCCCGATGCCGCCCCGCCACAGGCCGGTCTCCGGCTCGCGGGTGAACATGTTTTGCACGGCGACAACCTCGACGAGTCCGTCACCGTCGATGTCCGTGGCGACGACGCCGTAGCCGGGCGCGGCCTGCGCAAAGCGGGGCAGGGGCTGAAATGTAAAATTCCCTTTCCCGTCGTTGATGAGTGCGCCGGACTCGAATGCGGTCGCCTTGAACTGCTCGGCGTCGGAGAGGCGTTGCTCTGTGTAAATCTCCGGGAGAATGGAGGCCGCGAAGGCGCGGTAGGTGGGAAACTTTTTGCCGAGCATCGGCATGCAGTGCGTGCTGCAGCTCTTGCCGCGGACCGGCACGAGGCCGCCTTTCTTGTCCCGCTTGGCCTCGATGAGTCGCTTGCGGCCGTTGCCCTCCATGTCGCCGTAATAGAGCAGCGACGGTTTTTTGGCCGACGGCGTGCCGTACTTTGTGTTGAGGCCGACGTTCATCGCGATGTAATCCATGTCGCCGTCGTGGTCGAGGTCGGCTTGGGTGATCGAGTTCCACCAGCCAAGCCGGTCGGCGAGCCCGGCCTGTTTCGTCGCGTCGGCGAGTTGGCCTCCGTTGTTGACGAACAGCGCAACCGGCCCCCACTCGAGGGTGACGAGCAGATCCTGTTTGCCGTTGCCGTTGGTGTCGGACCAAAGCGCCGAGGTGACGAGCCCCACCCGCTCCAGCCCCGGCGCGACGTCGCTTGTCACGTCGACAAACCGGCCGTCGTCGTTTCGCAGCAAACGGCTGCGGGGGGTCTCCGGGTATTGGCCGGGGATGGATCGGCTGCCGATGAAAATATCGAGATCGCCGTCGGCGTCGAAGTCGCCCGCCACGGCCGTGCTGCTCGACTCGCCCGCGGGCGGGAACACCGATGCGTCGGCGCGGGTGAACCGGCCGGTGCCGTCATTCAAATAGAGCCGATCGCCGAGCACGGGCGCGCCCGGTTCGCACTCGACGCCGCCGCTGGTCACGAGCAGGTCGGCATCGCCGTCGCGGTCGGCGTCGAGCCACAGTGCCGCCATGTCCTCGGCGGCTTGGTCGGCCTCGAGCGCGGGCTGCGCGGCGGCGCTTGGCTGGAATGTCCCATCCGCTTGGCGGAGAAAGACGGCTCCCGCTTGGCCAGCCGCTCCGCCGACGAAGAGGTCGTGATCGCCGTCGCCGTCGGCATCGCCCCAGGCGAGGCCACCGCCGAGTTGCGAGAGTTTGCCGGGAAGCAGCGGCTGCCGGGCGTAATCGTCGTACGGCTTCTCCCTGTGTTCAAAGGCCAATCCGACCGATTGCGACACCTCGGTGAAGAGGGTTTTCGGTACGCTTGGCTTGGGCGGATCCGGTGCCCGGCCGCCGCTTGGCTCGGTGATCGTGTAGCGGCGGTCGGCGGCAAGGTCGTTGAACGTTTGCACCTGCCCGCTTGGCCAACGCACGCGGAGGGTGTCGATCGTGTCCGTTTGGCCAAGGCCGAAGTGCACAGCGTTGTCGTTGCACGAGAGGAACCCGGTCATCGGGTTGGCCTGGCGAATCTGTTTCCCCGCTTGGCTCTCGATCTCGATGACCGCGCCCAGTCCGTTGCGGTTGCTCCCGGCGCCAGCCAGTCGGACGACGATGCGATGCCCCTCGTGGCCAAGGTTGCGGTAAATACTCGTCGGTTCGTCGATGTTGGCCACGACGAGATCGAGGTCGCCGTCGCCGTCAAGGTCGCCGTAGGCGGCAGAGTAGCTCATACCCTCGTGATCAAGGCCCCACGGCTTGGCAGTTTGCTCAAACTGTAAATCTCCCTTGTTGCGGTAGGCGAGGTTGACTTCTTTCATTGTGGGTTGCTCTTTCCAAAGTTCCCA
>DQOE01000211.1 GCA_015658765.1 Verrucomicrobiota bacterium
CGGGTTTTCCAGACTTGAACGAAGACGTTTTGGGCGATGTCCTCCGCCTCGTCGATGTCGTTGATCAGCCGGTAAACCAGGTTCATCACCGGCTGTTTGAACTTCTCCACCAACGTCTCGTAGGCCGACAAGTCTCCCTCCTTCACCCTCAACATCAGGGCCACATCGGGATCGTTCCTGTCAACCATGCCGCAAAAATCTAAATTACGCTTGGCCATGCGGCAAGGTTACGGGTGGGCGAAATGACGCTTGGCCAAGCGGAATTGTTTCGGCGGCCCAGCGCGGCTAGACTCCCGGCGCGTGCCGGAGAACGCCACAGACCCAGCCGACGCCACGGAATTGATGGCCATCCCCAATGACAGTTCCCTCGTCAAGGAGCTGCCAAGGCTCAAGCGTTTCCTCAAGACGGAGTCGGCCCGCCTGCAGCGGTGGCACCGCGGCGGCGGCGGCGGTCGCGAGGTGTGCCTTGGCCGGTCGTGGATGCTCGACACGCTGCTGCGCGAGCTGTTCGACTGGACGCTGGCAACTTTCGAGCAGCCCGGCAATGCGCGGAAACTTCAAGTCGCCCTCGTCGCCATCGGCGGCTACGGTCGCGCGGAACTCAACCCCCACAGTGACGTCGACATCATGCTGCTGCACAGCGGTTCGATGCCGAGCGTCAACCGCATTTTCAGTCATCCGCTGCTCGAGAAACTCACCGGCCCCGGCGGCTTGATCTACACGCTGTACGACCTCAGCTTGAAGGTCGGCCACTCGGTTCGCAACATCCAGGATGCGGTCAACGTCGCCAATGACGACATGCAGACCAAGACGTCGTTGATCGAGTCGCGCCTCATCACCGGCGACGCCGGGTTGTTCGGGCAGTTCCAGCAGCGGCTCGAGGCCAGATGCGTCCGCAACCACGTCGGCGACTATCTGCAAATGCGGATCGGCGACCAGGACGCGCGCCGCGTGAAGTTCGGCAACTCCGCCCTGCTGCAGGAGCCCAACATCAAGAACGGCTGCGGCGGACTTCGCGATTACCAGAATCTGCTGTGGATGACGCACTTCAAGTACGGCGCCCACACCCTCGAGCAGCTCGAGGCCCAGGGGATGGTCCGCCCGAGAAATCGCAGGCAACTCGAGGTCGGCTACGACTTCCTGCTGCGCACCCGCAACGAGCTTCACCTCCAGACTAAGCGACTGGCGGACGACATCCCCAAGGCGCTCCAACCGAAAATCGCCTGGCAGCTTGGCTACAAGGACCGCTCCCCGGCGCGCCGGCTCGAGGCGTTCATGCGCGACCTCTACACGCACATGCGTGCGATCCATCTCATCACCCGCATGGTCGAGCGCCGACTGGCTCTCCGCCCCAAGCCGGCCCGCCGCCTGCCCTCGCTTCGCTCGTTTTTCGGGAGTGGCAAAAAAACGGAGACGCTCGACGGCTTCAACATCATCGACGGCGAACTGGTGCCGATCTCACCGCGTATTTTCAGGGATCAGCCGAGACGACTCATGCGCGTGTTCCTGCACGCCCAGCAGCGCGGCCTCGAGTTTCACCCCGACCTCACGCAGTTGCTGCGCGACAACGTCTCGCTGGTGGACGACGGCTTCGTCCACGACACGGAAAACCACGAGACGTTTCTCGAGATTCTCAACCAGCGCGGCAACGTCGCCCCCGCCCTGCGTGCCATGCACGAGGTCGATCTGCTGGGGCGCTACATTCCGGAGTTCGGCCGGATGACCTGCCTCGTGCAGCACGAGTTTTTTCACGCCTACGCGGCGGACGAGCACACGCTCGTCTGCCTCGAGAAACTCGACCAAGTCTGGGACGCAGCTCAGCCGCCGTTCGCGCACTACACCCACATCCTGCAGGACATCGACCTGCCGTACCTGCTGTACCTCGCGCTGTTTTTGCACGACGCCGGCAAGGGCATGGAGAGCGGCGACCACGTGAAGGACGGCACAGTCGTCTGCCAAAAAGTCGGCGAGCGGCTTGGCCTCACGCCTCGCCGCCTGGCCCGGCTGAAGTTCCTCGTCGAGCATCACCTGCTCATGGCCGAGGTGTCGCAGCGGCGCGATATCGACTCACCCACGGTGATCCGCCAATTCGCCGAGACGGTGCAGGATGAGGAAAACCTGGCCATGCTCACGCTGCTGACATTCGCCGACTCGCTCGGCACCAGCAACAACCTCTGGAACGATTTCAAAAACACGCTGCTGCAAACCCTCTACCACCTCGCCGGCCGGCGCCTCGCCAGCGGCAAGGATTACGAGCAGGCGGAGCAGCAGCGCCTGGCCAAGCTCATGCAGGAGGCGCGCGAACAGTTGCCGCTGAAAATTTCCGCCGAGGAACTCGAGGCCCACTTTGAGCACCTCACGCCGCGTTATTTCCGCACCCACTCGCTCGAGCATATCAACATCGACCTCACGCAGGTGAACCGCTTCCTCAAGCGCGTCGTCAACGGCTCCGGCTCCAGGGTGCTCGAGCCGGTCATCGCCTGGCACAATCAACCTGCGCGCGGCTACACCTCGGTAAAAATCTGCACGTGGGATCGCCCAGGGCTGTTCACCACCATCTCCGGGGCCTTGGCTGCGGCGGGGCTGAACATCCTGAGCGCACGCGTCTTCTCGCGGGGCGACGGGATCATCCTCGACACGTTCCTCGTCGTGGACGCGCGCACCGGCGGCTTGGCCAAGCGGCGCGAGCGCGACACGTTCAAAAAACAGCTCACCCAGGCACTGCTGCCGGACGAGTCGCCGGAATTCCAGACACAGATCGACACCTTGGCCAAGCGCGGCGCACCAGCGGAGTGGGAGTGGCCGACGCGCATCCGCATCGACACCGAGGCCGCCGAGTCGCGCACCATCATCGAAGTCGAGTCAGCGGATCGGCTGGGCCTGCTGCACCGCATCTCAAAGGTGCTGACACGGCACGGACTCAGCATCCACGTCGCACGCATCAGCACCGAGAAAGGCGCGGCGATCGACACCTTCTACGTCCGGACCGCTCTCGGGAAAAAACCAACCGACGAAGCACTGCTCCGTCAAACCCAGTCCGACCTCGAGACGGAATTAAGTGAGCAGAAAAGGGACACGGATTTCACGGATTAACACAGATAGTCAGGATTGAGTTCAACCGTGTAATCCGTGTCCGAACTTGAAACTGAAAACTTGAAACTCCCTAAATGATATAATCGAGCGGGTTCTCCAGCGGGCCCTGCAAGTCGCGCACGCGGTCGCACAAATGCGCCACGCTCACCCCCTCCAGCACGCCGACGATCGCATCGCGCACCTCCTGCATCACGCTGCGGATCGCGCACTTGCCCTCGTCGGGACAGGAACAGCGCTGGTAATAATTCACACTCACACACCCCACCGGTGCCAGCGGTCCCTCCAAGTGACGAATAATATCGGCCAGCGAAATCTCGTTCGGCCCGCGCTGCAGCCGATAGCCTCCCGCCACCCCGCGCTTGCTCAACACAAACCCGGCCGACTTCAGGTCATTGAGAATCTGCTCCAAAAACCGGCGCGGAATATTCTGCTGCTGCGCGATGTCCCTGATCCGCACCACACCCGAACCGTGGTTCATCCCCAGAACCAACAGCGCCCGCAAAGCATACTCACCCCGTTGCGACAATTTCATGCCAAGGCAGAAAGTAGAATCTCGACCTATTTAGTCAAGTATCGTTTGATGAGCAGAGGAACAGGACACGGATTTCACGGATTACCACGGATGTGCTGATCCGGATAATCTGTGTCAATCCGTGAAATCCGTGTCTAATCTAAAAACCAGAAACTCACTTCGCGATCTCAATCAGCTCGATCTCGTAGCCCTCGGGGGCGTCGATGAAGGCGAAGCCGCCGCCGGCCTCCCTCATCGTCGGGCCGTCGGAGTACTCGAAGCCCAGCTTGGCCAGGTGCCGGCCGAATTCCTCAAGGCTGTCGACCTCGAAGGCCAGATGCGTGAGGTCTTCCTGCACCACCACTGGGCCGCTGTTGGGGAAATGGCAGATCTCGACGGTCTCCTCGCTCTCGGGTGCCTTGAGGAAGGCCAGCTCGGAGCCGCGCGGCGACTTGTGGCGGCGCACCTCCTCCAGCCCAAGGACGTTCTTGTAAAACTCGACGGTTTGCTCGAGGTCGTTCACGCGGTAGCGGGTGTGCAACAGTTTCTTTGCCAAGGCCATAACGCCGCACACCGTACCAAGCCGAGCGTGCCGAGCCAAGCACAGGCCAGCTTGTCATCGCGCCTGCCCAAGGGTAGATTGCCCCGCATGAAATGCCCGCTGTTTTGCCTCGGACTTGCCGCCGCCTTCGTCGCGCTTGGCCAGCTCTCCCCCGCGCTTGGCCAGACCAAGGGTGTCCGCATCGATCCCGAGAACCCGCGCTACACACACCGCACGCAGCACAGCCGCGACGGCATTGGCAAATTCTACATGGGCCGCGAGATCGCTCACGTAATGGGGCACCTCGGCGCGGGGTGGCTCGAACGCCCGTCGCGCGAACTGGAGGAGAAACCGCAGACGCTCATCCGGTCGCTCAAACTCAAGGCCGGCGACAACGTGGCGGACATCGGCGTCGGCACGGGGTACTTCGCGCGGCGCATCGCGCGCGTCATCGGGCCGAAGGGCACAGTGTACGGGGTGGACATCCAGCCGGAGATGCTCGAGTTGCTGGCAAAGAATCTCGGCAAGCTCGGCATCAAGAATGTGAAGGGCGTGCTCGGCACGATCAAAAACCCAAACCTGCCCGCGAACAGCATCGACCTCGCGCTGATGGTCGATGTGTACCACGAGTTTTCGCACCCGCACGAGATGCTGCAGAACCTCTGCCACGCGCTGAAGCCGGGAGGGCGGATCGCGTTCGTCGAGTATCGGATGGAGGATCCCAACGTGCCGATCAAGCTGCTGCACAAGATGTCGCAACTGCAGGTGATGATAGAGGCCACGCCGCACCCGCTCGAGTGGGTGGAGACAATCTCCGTGCTCCCCCGCCAACACGTCATCGTGTTCAAAAAAACCGCAACAACACCGGCAGCGAAATAGACGGTTGAATTAAACGCAGAGGCGCAAAGGGCCGCAAAGCTTTTTTACGGTTTGCAAGCTCGACCGTCTGTTGTGCACGCGAGAGCGTTTTGGAGTGTGGTTCTCTGCACCGCTTTCGGTGACGTTGTGAAATCCTGTTCCCATTCCAAAGCGGCGCGCAGCGCCGCAATCCAAGACGCTGCCGCGATGTTCTACGGCCTAAAACAATCTGCCAGTCCAAGTAGTGCTCACACGTTGCGGACGGCTGGGACAGCCGTCCCTACCTTCATCTCTGCGGTTCTCCGCGTCTTTGCGCCCTCTGCGTTTAGATGAGGCGATGCTCCGTTTTTATCGCTTCCGATTGGTCAAGCGTTGCCAATAACCCGGAAACCGTTTGTTTCTGACCGGGCAAAACCAAGCCGGGGGCAATCTCGGCGAGTGGGGCCAAGACGAAGGCGCGCTCGTGGGCACGCGGATGCGGCAAAACCAATGTCGGCGTGGTGCGTGTCTCGGTGCCGAAGGCGATCAGGTCGAGGTCGATGGCGCGTGGCGCGTTGGCCAATCTGGAGCGGGTGCGGCCCAATCGGGCCTCGAGTGCCAGCAATGCGTCGAGCAGCGACTCTGGCGTGGTGCCGAGCGTTGGCTGCAGGCCAAGCGCGGCGTTGAGGAACGGCGGCGAGCCAGGCGGGCAATCGACCGGCGCGGTCCGCCAAAGCGACGAGCCAAGCAACTCGGCGGGCGACCATCCGGCGATTGAGTCGGCTGCCTCTCGCAATGTCCCGGCGGCGGCGCCGAGGTTGGCCCCCAGCGCCACATAGGCCATTAGCGGTTCGTCATTCACGCGCTTGGTTTTGCCGTGCCCCACCCTCCGGCGCAATCTGAATCCGACACGGGCGTTGACACTTGGCCCTGACCGCATAGCGTCTTGCGCCGTGAGTGTGCGGGTAAAAATTTGCGGCATCACGTCGATCGACGATGCGCGCGCGGCGGTCGGGGCGGGCGCGGACGCGCTGGGCTTCATGTTTTATGAGCCGAGCCCGCGCTGCATCACGCCGGGGCGGGCGGCGGCGATCATTGCCGAACTGCCGACGCACGTGGCCAAGGTCGGCGTGTTCGTCGATGCCGACGAGGCGACGGTGCGCGCCACCGCCGCCACGGCCGGGCTGGACACGCTGCAATTCCACGGCAACGAGTCGCCGGGGTATTGTGCGCGATTCGAACTGCGGACGATCAAGGCATTCCGCGTGAAGGACAGCGAGTCGCTTGGCCAACTGCCGGATTACGAGACCGACGCGTGGCTGCTGGACAGTTACGTGAAGGGTGTGCCGGGCGGCACCGGAGAACGGTTCAACTGGGACCTGGCCGTGGAGGCCAACCGGCTGGGCCGCCCGATCCTGCTCGCTGGCGGGTTGACGCCAGAGAACGCCGGCGAAGCGGTTGGCCAGGTTGCGCCGTTCGGGCTCGACGTGTCGAGTGGCGTCGAGGCGGCTCCCGGCCGGAAGGATGCCGCGAAGGTCGCCGCACTCATCGCCAGCACCAAGGGCAGTTCGGCAGGCGTTGGACTCTGGGCCGGGTGTTGAGTTTTTGCGGTGATTCGGTAACTTTGCCGCCTCCCGGCACGTAATGCATTGCGGCTTGATTACAGGCGCAACCCATCACTGAACATGAACCTGACTTTCTTCAAGAGCGCGACCGTCGGCTTGGCTGCATTCGTGTTGGCCGCCACCGGCTTGGCTGCGGACAAAAAACTGACGCTCGACGAACTGTTCCCGGCCGGCCGCGTGCTCGACGTGCAAATCACCGTTGCCGAAAAGGACTGGGACAAGATACGCCATCAGTCGCGCAACTTCGTCTCGGCGCTGCACGAGAGCCGGAAAGTAAAGCCGATCGACGGCCCGTACGAATACGTGAATGCCGACGTGACGATTGACGGCATGAAGTTTGAAAAGGTCGGCCTGCGCAAGAAGGGGTTCATCGGCTCGCAGAGCAGCAGCCGGCCGTCGCTCAAGATCAAGCTCAACCACACCGACAAGGAGCAGGCCATCGGCGGGCTGACCAACCTGACGATGAACAACAACAAGCAGGACGGCTCCATCGTGAGCCAGTACATGGGGTATGCGGTTTTCAACCAGGCCGGGTCGCCGGCGCCGCGCTGCGCCTTTGCCAAGGTGACGGTCAACGGCAAAAACCTCGGCATCTACTCGCACGTGGAGTCGGTGCGCAAGCCGCTGCTGGCGCGCGGGTTCGGCAACGATGCCGGCACGCTTTACGAGGGTACGGTAGTGGATTTTTACGAGGACTGGGAGGGCAGCCTCGAGCACAAACGCGGCGACGACAAACCGGGCCGCGAAAAAATTCGGCAACTGATCCAGCTGCTCGAGAGCGAGGAGGCGAGCGAGGAAGCCATCGGCAGGCTCGTCGATCTCGATTCGTTTTACCGGTTCTGGGCCATCGAGGGGCTGCTTGGTTTTTGGGACGGCTACTCCGGCAACGCGAACAACTTTTTCATTTATCTCAACCCGAAGACGGATCGGTTCCACTTCATGCCGTGGGGAGCGGACGCGCTGTTCCGCAAGCGTAGCATGCTCAACTTCAATTTCCGCGCGCCGGTCTCGGTCAAGACCAAGGGCCGGGTCGCCTATCGCCTTTACCAACTGCCGGAAAGCCGTGAACGCTATCGCAAGACACTGCACGGCTTGCTCAAGGAACATTGGGTCGAGGACAAGTTGCTCGCCGAGTGCGACCGGATCGAGGCCCTGATCAAGCCACACCTGAACCGTGAGCAGTATCGCTTCACCCAATCGCTGGATGGCACGCGCGATTTCATCGAGGCACGACGCGGGGATTTGATGAAGGAAACCGGGGACAGCATGCCGGCGTGGCGCAAGGAGCCCAAGGCGCCGCCGGTCATCGCCGCCATCGGCAAAATCAAGGCCAGGTTCTCCGCCTCGTGGATGGAGGATTCCCCGCGCGAACGCACCAACATCGGCAAGGTGGAAATCAGCCTGACCATGGATGGCAGGGAGGTTGCGCTGAAGGACGCCGGCGTGCATGCGTCGTGGACAGGCGGCTTCGGCCGGAGCAGCAAGCCGTCGGTGCGCATCGTGGCGAGACGGGCCGACAACGACAAACAGGTGTCGTTCGATCTCGGAATGGAGGAGGACGCCTTTCGTGCCGGAGACGACATTCAATCCAGCGGCGTGCTGAAAGAGGGTCGCAGCTTTTCGTTTGGCCCGCTTGGCATGCAATTCATCGGCGGCAAGACCCGGCTCAGCGCCGCCGGCATGCGGGAAGGTGACAAGGTTGAAGGTGAGTTCGAGGGTGAAGTAATGAAACTCATCGGGATGGGCCGCTGAAACGACCGCCCGCCGTCGCCTGAAAACCTGTCGGGATTGAGCGGGTGCGATTCCCTTTATTCCGCTTGGCCAAGCGCGTTTAATTGCCCGCCAAGATCTTGCGGACGATTTCCTCGCCGATCGCCAACGACGCGGTCGCCGCCGGGCTGGGGGCGTTGAGCACATGCAACGCCGCCGGTCGCTGGATCAGGCAAAAATCCTGAATCAATTCGCCCTCCCGCGCCATCGCCTGTGCGCGCACACCCGCGCCGCCCGGCTCAATATCGGTTACACGGATGCTTGGCACGAGCTTTTGAAGCGCCTTGCAGAAGCGCCGTTTGCTGAACGACTGCCACAACTCAAGCGCGGTCATCCTCGGGTATTTCGCGACAAAACGCCACAGGCCGGGATAGGTAACCGCATCCCACAGGTCGCGCACGTTGACGTCGGTCTTGCGGTAACCCTCGCGCGCAAAGGCGAGCACCGCGTTCGGGCCGGCCTCGGTGCCGCCGTGGATCAACCGCGTGAAGTGCACGCCCAAAAACGGGAACTGCGGATCTGGCACGGGATAAATCAAGTGGTGCACCAAGCCTTTGCTGGCCTCGACGAGTTTATAGTACTCGCCACGGAACGGAACGATTCGCGTCTCGCGTTTCTCGCCGGCCAAACCGGCGACGCGGTCGCAATGCAGCCCGGCGCAGTTCACGAGGTACCTGCCGGCAAACTCACCCTTGGATGTCGTCCCGATCCACTCGCCACCGCGCTGCTCGAGCCGCGTGACGCGCGCGCCGGTCTGCACGTCACCGCCATTGGCCGTGATCCGTCGCTTGAGTTCGCGGCAAACTGCCGGGTAATCGACGATGCCCTCCTGCGGCACGCGCAGCGCAGCGATGCCGCCGACGTTCGGCTCGCACTCAAGCATCGCCTCGCGCCCGAGAAACTCGATGCCCTCAAGTCCGTTTTGCCGGCCGCGCTCCTCGAGTTTGCGCAGGCGCTCCAGCTCGGCGTCGTTGCACGCCACGACCAGTTTGCCGCAGACCTCATGCGCGATGTTGGCTTCCCGGCAAAACTCGACCATCTGCCGGATGCCCCGCACGGCGAGAACGGCCTTGGTCGAGCCCGGCTTGTAATAGAGGCCGCAATGCAGCACGCCGCTGTTGTGGCCGCTTTGGTGGCTGCCAACTTCCGGCTCCTTTTCGAGCAGGCAAACGCGGCTCCCCGGCTGCATGGTTTGCAACCGCCACGCCGTCGCCAGGCCGACAACGCCTCCGCCGATGACAAGGTAGTCCGTTTTCATCCGTGCACCCAGCCGCGATCAACGAGTATCTCCTGCCCGGTCACCGCGCAGCTGGCATCGCTCGCGAGGAACAACGCCACGTCAGCGACCTCATCCGGTTGATTGAGATCCGGGATGCATTGTTCCCTGCGAATCTGACGCTTGACCGCCGGGGTGACATGATCGCTGAGTTGCCGCTCGGTCATGATCCACCCCGGCGAAATGGTGTTCACGCGAATCCGCCGAGGCCCCAGCTCACGGGCCAGTGATCGCGTCAACCCGATCGCCGCCGCCTTGGTCGCGACATAGGCGCTCATGTTCACAGGCGCGGTATAAAACGTGATCGACGAAAAGTTGACGATCGACGCCCCCTTGGCCAAGTGCGGCGACGCCTCGCGGCAGGCTAGAAAATAGGCCCGAATATTGCCGGCGATGAGATCATCCCACACCTTCGCAGTGACGTCCTCAAGGGCGATGCGCGGGTCGCGCGCGGCGTTGTTGATGAGCACGTGAATGTCGCCATGCCGCTTGGCCAAATGTGCCACCCAGCGCTTGATGCCAGCCTCACGACAGAGGTTAACCTTGGCAAATTCAGCCCGGTCGCCCAGGCGCTTGGCCAGGCGCACACCGGCCCTGTCATCCAAGTCACAGAAACAAACCACGGCTCCCTGGGCGTGAAACGCCTCGACCATCGCCTGGCCAATGCCATTAGCCCCACCGGTTATGAGCACCAGACGACCGGCGAGTTCGTCGTACGTTGCCATCGCAAAAAACTAAAGTGCCGGAGCGACGGAGGCCTTCATTTTGTCGAGCCCGATCCTGGCGGCCTCGAGCGCGTCCATCGCCCAGTATTCGCGATTGAACAACTCGAGTGACAGCACCGGCGTCGCGCCGACCTGCAGAAAGCCCCTCGTGATGTCGGCGATCGGCGCAATGCCGTCGCCGGGGAACACTCGGTGCTGGTCGCCGATTTTGTCCAGCGGCGGGTCGGCCGGATAATCGTTCCAATGAAAATGCTGCAACGCCTGCGGGCCGAGCATCTTCAGCCCGGCGAAATCGGAGCCGCCCTTGTACGTGTGATAAACATCACCCAAAAAACAGGCGCTCGGATGGCCGGCCTCGATCGCGATGTAAATGGCCGTGCTCACGCGGCCAATGGATGGGTTGCCGCCCCACATCTCGATCTGCGGCACGACACCGATCTCGTCGCCGATCTCAAGCAGCTTTCGATACCGCTTGGCCGCCACCATCGGGTCGACCGTGCCGCGGGCACCGGCCGGCGGCGCAGCGATGCGCTTGGCACCGAGTTGGGCGAGCAGATCCATGTCACGCCGGGCGTCCTCGAGGCCCTTGGCTCGCTGCGCGTCGTCATCGACAATCCAACGCGCAAAGCCAATCGCACTCTCGACAGTCAGCCCGTGATCCTC
>DQOE01000126.1 GCA_015658765.1 Verrucomicrobiota bacterium
CGTCGCCCTGCATCAACGAGGCCAGCACATCGTTGGTATCGCCGGAACGGCGCACCGTCTGCGATGTCATTTGTTCGACCATTTGTTGGTTGGCTACGTTGTCAAGCGAACCGTTGAGCAGGGTTTTTTTGAGCAGTTCGTAGCGGATAAGCCGGTAGCCGGTCTCGGGGTAAGCTGGGGGTTCAGACTCGGTTTGCACCCGCCAACTGGCTTGGCTTGGGACGCTGGATTTCAGGAACTCAATCCAGTCCGCCCCACCCTTCATGCCTACGCTGCGGGCAGGGTGGTACAGCGAGCACCGGAGTTCCGTGCTCAAGCGGTCGAGGATCAGTCGCGCACTGCCGATGCGCTCGGTTTCCTCCAGTAAGTCATTCCGGAACCGCGCCGCTTGCTGGTAGTAATACATCGCTGTGGCCAGCAATCCCGTGGCGATGACGGTGGCCAGCATCACCTCGAGAATCGTGAAGGCGGCGGCAAATCGGTGCTGCTTGGCAATGTGCACTGCAGGGAGATTGGTCATTGCGTTATTCCAGCTCGGGAGCGGGCGCTGTTGCAGTGCGCATCATGCGGGCGATCCGGGTTTCTCGTTCCTGCGTTTCGTTGCGGATGATTACCTCGACCAGCGTCAAGCCACCGCCCATGTCGAGGTCCTCGCTTGGTTCAGTGACTTCCACCTCCCAGCTCCATTGCTCCATCGGTGGTTCAAAATCGGTGGGCGCGGAGCTCGTCATCGGCTTGAGCCCAAGCTCTATCTCTGCCAGCGTCGAGATGGCTAGATTTGAGGCATCGAGCTCTGCCCGCATACGATCGACACTCTTGAGCGAGGCACTGAACCCGCCAGAGATCACCGCCGCCGCGAAGACAAACAAGGCCAGCGCAAGGACGACCTCGAACAGAATAGCTCCAGTGGTCATGCGCTTGGCTTTGCGGCTTGGACGGGTCACGGCTTGGGTTGCGCTTGGCCAAGCGGCTGAGTCGCCCGGGCCACTTCGTTGGTTTCGGCGCTGTTTGGCTGATCGGCGGTGATCTCGATAATTTCCCGGCGCACCGTGCCGGTTAGCCCGATCAACTCGACAAGTGCCTTGTTGGGGTTGTCCCGGTTGCGATCAACCAAGCGCACCCTGACTGAGTCGCAGGAACCGTCGGGATAAAAGTGAATTGCCGGAGGTTCATCCAACTCAAAGAATGCGGCGGAGTCGCTGTCCGGGAGCGTTGCATTCGCTGAAAGTTGTGCGGACAGTTGAGAGTCCAAATCAGTCAACTCGACGGACTCGACGATGACGAGATTGTCCACGCCCTGGGTGAAATGGACGCTGTTCGGTAGTCGCGCAAACTGCCCCGGTTGCCCAAGCGGATTTGGTTCCCACTCGGCGACCGGGCCGGCGGAACTTGAGGGTGAAGCCGCTTGAAGTGGCGTACTGTCCGGGAGAGCCAGTTCGTCAGGCGCGGCAAACCGGATGCGAATTCTCCTGCCGGTGCGCTCGGCTTCGCTTCGGGCAAAGCGGAAAAGGGACTCCAACCGGTCGGCTCCATCAGAAAGCGAAGCGCCGCGGCCCATTGAGTTGAACTCAAAAACCGCGGCACCAAACAAAAGCAGCAGCAAAACCAGTACCAACAAAATTTCCAACAACGTGAACCCGTGGTTGGAGGCGCCGGCGAGCTGCGGCCGGTTATTCATCCCCCCGTCGTGACCGGATCTGCTGCTTCACTCAATTCCTCCAGGCTGTCCACTTCTTCCTGAACTTCCTTGTCACCGATGTCGTCATCGGTTTCTTCCAGTCCATCCGGCCCCTTGGAGTAAAGGCGGTACGGGGGATCGCCGGCTTGCATGAACTCCGGGGTTGCCGGCTCGTAAACCAAGGTGTTGGACCAGGCATCCTCGAATGTGGTGTCCGCCTTGACATACGGGCCGGCCCACTTGGTGCCGAGTTTCTCGTTTTCGAACTCCGGCTTTTTCAGCAGGGCCAAAAGACCTCCTTCCTCCTCCGTAGGGTAGTGGCCGATATTGAGCCGATAATTATCAAGCGAACCCTTGACATTGTTGACCAGCATCTTGGCGGTTTTTTTCTCGGCGGAGGCCTGCTGGGGAATGATAAAGGCCACAATGGATCCCGCCAAGAGCATGATGATGACAATGACCAATAGAACCTCAATGAGGGTGAAGGCGCCCGGGCGGGCTTTAGCGGTGATGGATTTCAGTTTCATTGTTTTTTCGTTAAGTAAAAGTCGTATTTCAAATCAAACCCCATAACAGACACTGACCGAGCGGAAGCATTCAAAACAACTTTGTCGCAACAATAGTTGCCGCATATTGTACTCTTTCTTTCTCAAACCACTACGTGTGGCGTCTGGCTGACGGGGGGAAATCTCACCTGTTATGAGCAAAAAGTCAACCCCGCCCACGCCATTTTATTTGGTTTGGCGAAGCGGTTTTAACTTTGGCCAAGAGAACTGGCCATGGTGAAGATGGGTAGCAGCAGGCCAAGCGCGAGGAATCCGATGCCAGCTGCCACCAGACA